>JAADHA010000448.1 GCA_013152105.1 Oligoflexia bacterium
CGTTGCGGCTGGGGACGATCCTGGGACAAGGCCGCCACTTGGACCTCGGCGAAGGGATCCCCCGGGACGTCGGCGAAGACGGGGCGCTGCCCAGCGACCAGGCAGGCCGCGCGGCTGGCGTTGTGCGGGCCCGCCCCGACCAGCAGATCGGCCCCCTGTGCGGCACTGGCCACCGCATCCAGCCAGCCCGGGCCTTCTTCGGCGATCAGCACCGCGCCCTGGATCCCGGCGCCCTGTTCGAGTGCGTCCGGCGGGACCAGACCCGCGACCCGCACCTCATGCCCCGCGCCGCGCAGGGCGTAGACGAAAGTTGCAGTTCGCAGCTCGGGAAAACCAGTTCGCAGGTGGGACCGGTCCGTGACCCGACCCACCACCAGGACCGTCGCCACTCACCCCTCCTGGTGGTGGGTGATGAGGCCCCAGGCGTGGTCGAGGAGCGCGATGCCGTGGTCCTCGATCGGAGACGCCACCTCGAAGTCGTAGAGCTGGTTGTGCCAGGCGTGGGGCTTGAGGTGGTGCTCGTCGAAGACCGCGACGCTCAGGCGATAGCGGCCCGACAGCAAGGGGAGCGATCGCCACACGATGAAGAAGGTGTAGATCCCGTGGTAGGTCCCGTCCAGCACGTCGTCATAGCGGCTGTTGGGGCCGTGGATGTAGACGCCATCGCTGCGGAAGATGGCCGCGCCGAAGATGGGATGGGGGACGGGCTCGGTCGTGCGGAAGGTCACCGCCACCAGCAGGTCTTCGCCCGTGCGAAAGCGTTCTCGGGGTCGCCCACTGCTGTCCAGCAGGCGGACCGAGATGATCCGAACCTCGCCGCTGCCCTGGATGATCGGGACATCGCCGTCCGTCACATCGGGGGCCTCCAGCGGCACCGGCCGGGCCCAGATCTTTGCCGGATCGTCGATGGCGCAGGCATCCATCACCGCTTGGCGCAGGCGAGGGTCATGGACGGTCGCCTGGTATTCGGCCGGTCGCAGGGGCGGGGTGGTCGCCGTACCCGTGCGGTCCGGCGAGCGCCGATCGGTGCCAAAGGCGGGCACATTGCGGACCCGTCGGCCTCCGGCGGCACGCTCTCGCTCTACGTCCAGGTAGCTGTCGACGACATCTCGCGCCGGGCCGAACATGCGCACCTGACCGCCGTCCAGCCACAGCACGTCATCGCACAGATTGCGCACGGCGTGCAGGTCGTGGCTGACCAGGATGATGGTGCGGCCCGCGTCAAGGAAGTCCTCGATCTTGCGGATGCAGCGGCGCTGGAAGTACTGGTCGCCCACCGCGAGCACTTCATCGACCAGGAAGATCTCGCTGTCGGCGTGTGCGACGATCGAGAAGCCCAGCCGGAGCTGCATGCCGGCGGAGTAGGTGCGCACGGGCAGATCGATGAACGCGCCCAGCTCAGCAAAGGCGATGATGTCGGGGATGCGGGACTCGGTGTCGGCGTCGTCCATGCCCAGCAAGCGACAGTTGAGCCGGATGTTCTCGCGACCCGTGAAGTCCTGATGGAAGCCCAGACCCAGGTCGAGCAGGGTCGACAGGGTCGCCGCGACCTCGAGCGAACCTTCGGTGGGGCGCGTGATCCCACCGATGAGCTTGAGCAGCGTGGACTTGCCCGCACCGTTGGGGCCGATCACGCCGAAGCTGCGGCCGCGCTGAACATCGAAGTCGACGCCACGCAAGGCCCAGTGCTCGGTGTGGTGCGCCCGCCGGCCCAGGAATTCGTACACCCGACTGCGGTCATTGAGGAAGATGTCGAAGCGCTTGCCCAGGCCCTGGGCGCGCACGATGGGGGCGTCCACCGTCGGTGAGAGCAATTCGACGCGCTCGGCACCAAGAGCACGGCGCTCGTGCGGGATGTCGTCGGGGTCCAGGCTGACGGGTTTCACTTGGAGCGCTCGTGACGGTAGTTTGGCCGATCATAGCGTCGTTGTGGCGCGCGTGCGGCATCTCCCAAGTGCGCGGGCTCAGGCCGCGGAGTATGAAGGGTGGGCATGAAGCGCATCTCCCATGCTCGGCTCCATCTGGTGGTCGGCTCGGCTGTGATCTCGGTGTGGACCGGCTGCACCGGGATCGACAAGCTGGTGCCGGTGGTCGCCCCGACCCAGGTCTGCGCCTCGCCCCGCGAAGAGACCGTGGCATGCACGCTGGACGGAGACACCTTTGATGTTTCTGCCTGCGGGGACCAGGGCGAGCGGATCCGCTTTCTGGGGGTCGCTGCTCCCGAGATCGCCCACGACCCCAAGCCGGCCGAGTGCTGGGGCGACGAAGCGGCTGCCTGGGTAGATGAACGCGTCACAGGCCGCCAGGTACGCCTGGAATTCGATTCTGAGTGTACGGATATCTACGGCCGCACCCTGGCCTGGATCTTCATCACGGGCGACCACTCCGATCCGCTCTACGATGAGCTGGTGGATCTTGGAGGGATCGGCATCCTCGATGATGGCAGCTTTGATCTGTTGTTCAACGAATTCGTCGTGCGCGCCGGGCAGGCCGGTGTCTATGACGAGAACTTCGCCCAGGACGTGCTCTACTATGATCGCATGGTGGCAGCGGCTGCTGCTGCCGAGGCGGACGGCTTGGGCATGTGGTCTGGCTGTGACAAGTAGGACTTGCGCCCACCCTGCTACAGTGGTTCGGCGCTGCTCGTGCCCCAGCAAGCAGCAGAGGAGAACTCATGGCGGATGATTCGGAGCTCAACCTCCCGCGTCTCGTGCAGGCGCTGGACGAGGTCGCTCGTTGGCGTCGCAGCCAGGAAGCTGCGGCCCGGTCGCGTCTGAACGAGATCGCTGGTGAACGGCAGCGCCTCGATGCAGACATCGAGGACCTCAAGCGGCAGCGCAAGACGCTCGTCGAGCTTGCCCGTGTGGTCGACGAAGATCTCGCGACCCTCCCCGACCGGGAGACCCGCCGAACTCGCGCGGCGGTAGATGCGGGCATTGACGCCGAAGTACAGGTCGTTGGCGAACGGAACCTGGTCTACACCGTCGCCGTGCAGGCGCGTGAAGACCGGGTCGCGGCGCTTCTCAGCCAACCTGAGATGGCACAGCTCGTTGAAGAATTCGAGCAGTTCCAGGAAGCCGAATCGATGCTCGGCGGGCTCCCCGAGGGATATCGCAAGGCCATTCTCGCGCACAACGAGACCGTGAAGGAGCGCCTCCGGCCGATCATGGATGCCGCACAGGCGCCGCTGCAGCCCGGCGTCAGCGCACCCGCGGCGATCACCGTGGTGGCCAGCCTCAATCCCGAGGGCGCCCCGCCAGAAGCCTTGGTCGTGCTGCTGCCCGTGCCCTTCGTGGTTCACGATGAGTGGGCCGACCGGCCGGAAGACCTGTCGATGCTCCTCGCGCTGCGGGTGGTGGGCGCGATCGGTGCGACCCTGCAGGCGGTGGGCGCACCCGATGCGCCAGTGCAGTATGTCGACTACCGCGGAAACCTGGCCGTCCAGGTGTGGCTGGGCGACGAAGAGATCGACGGCGACATCAAGGAAGTCTTCGTGACGCAGATCGATCGGATGCGAGAAGACGCGACCGAACTGGCGGCCGTCGGCCTCGAGCTGTACACGGCATGGTTGGACCCCGAGGTCGTGAACGCCGAAGAAGAGGACGAAGCATCGGACGCCGACGCTGACCCCGAAGCTGACGCCGACGCCGAAGCTGACGCTGATGCTGATGCTGATGCTGATGCTGATGCTGATGCTGATGCTGATGCCGATGCTGTCGCGGGCATCGCTGTGCAAGCCACTTCAATCGCCGCGCTGAGCGAGATCGACAAGACGATCGACGAGGGCTACCTTTCGGCTGCCTCGGACAGCGAGGACACGCTGGACGACGTGATGATGGATGGAGATCTGGATGGAGTCATGGACGAACTCGTCGAAGACGAGGTGTCGGACGAGGGCAGTCCGTCGGGCGATGATGACGGCACCGATGAGGAGGGCTGAGATGCCTGGGGTCGATCTTTTCGAGAAGCTGACGCTGGGCGAGGTCGCGCGCTGGCTGGACCTGCACCCGTTCGATCTGGCTCGGATCCTGGGCACGGTCGACGGTGGCTTGCCGCAAGACCTGCGCTTCTCTCATGGCGATGTGGACCGCCTGCGGGACGTGGCGGGCGTCGAGACCTGGTGGACCGGCGATCTTCCGATCGCCGATGAGATCCGGGGTCGTGCGCTGGTGCGCTCCCTCGCATCTCATCTGGTCATCAGGGCTCGTGGTGACGACTGGATCTGTCGCGCAGACAACCTCTTTCGAGGGCTGGAACCGGCCGACCAGTGGGTAGTCCGTCGGGCCGTCAACCTCCTCATTGTCAAGGGCGTCCTGGTCAGCGTGTCGCGGGCCACAGGCCTACACGTACGGCTCAGTAGCGATGGCAGGCGGCGCCTGCAGGCCCTGTCGGACGGGACCGATCTGCCAGAGTCGATGGAGGCCCTTTGGTCCTGAACGCGGCCAGCAAGAAGCTCCCTTGCACCTTCGCAACGTGGGGGAAGCGGTGAGCAAGCGCAGAGGGCTTTTCGGCAGCCGACCCACGTTGTTGCTGGTCGATGAACGTCCCCCGGGCATCAACCTGGACATGGTGCACGCCTCGGCCCTGCCAGCGCTCGAAGACGAGCCCGAAGAAAACCTGGCCGCGCCAGAAGAAGAAGAAGCCGACGAAGACAGCTATGACGGCGGGGGGCCGCTGCGCATCTTCATCGGGAAGCAGGGCGAAGCGGACGGCCAGTCGGCAGTGGCGCGGGACGCCGCATCTGCGGAAGCGGCCACGGCGCGTGCATCCGTCGAAGGACCGGTTTGGGATGCCTCAGCCCTCGCCGCGCGGGCCGATGGCGCTGGTTCTGGTGCCAAGACACGGGACGCGCCTGTGTTGCTGAAGTCCGGCCTGGGGCCGGATGGACCGCCGCCCCTGACGATGTCCTTTGGCGGCAGCTTCAGCCGTGGTTCCTTGGACGCGGGCGTGATGGACGAGGTCGAGGGTGTCGAGGAAATCGAGTCCGTACGCTCGGACACCGTTGTGCTTCACGATCAGATCTTCGATCGCTTTCTGCGCTTTGAGGACCCGCGGGACATTCCTCCCTCCCGGCAGACTGCTCGGGCTCAGGGCGCCACCCAAGATGACGATGAAGACGTCCATGAACCTGTGTCGCTCGCCTCTGTGGGTGGCGGTGCCGAGGAACCCAGGCGGTCGAATAGAGAGCGGTCCCTTGTGCAGGCAGGCCCGCCTCCGACCCGTGGTCTGCAAGTGGGTCTGGTGCGTGGACCCACGCTTGACGACGATGAAGACTACGACGATGAAGACTACGACGATGAAGACTACGACGATGAAGACTACGACGAAGTAGGCGCAGCTCCGGCGCAAGACACTGGGCGCGTCGCCGATGTTGATCTGGATGAGGACCAGGATGACAAGGATGACGACATCCTGGTCGACCCTGGTGCTGGCAAGCCGCGGGTGATCATCGGCCAGCATGACGCGCTACCGCCACTTCCACCGCCACCGTCATCTTCGTCGACGCCGCCACTGGCGCCCGCGTCTCCGATCATTCCAGACCCGTTTTCCGAGAGACCCAGTTTCAACCTGATCCGCGACCTCGTGAAGGCTCGGGACGCAGATCCACCACCCTTGGCGAAGAAGCCGGCTGCTGGACCCCGTACGCCGCCGAAATGGGCCGCTCGACCCAAAGACACGGTGATCGGCCGGCGCGAAAAACCGAAAGAAGACCAGCAGGATGGCGGTGGAATCGGGCTGATCATCTTCGGAATCCTGTTCATCGTGGCGCTGTTGGTGACCTGGACACTTCTCCACTCCGCGGACCAGTCCAAGCTCCTTGCTCCGACAGACTCTCCTGCCTTGGTGCCGGTCGACGTTCTCCCGGGCGCGAGTGCTGGTTCCCAGGACGGCACCTCCTCCGAGTCGACCACCGGCGATGCCTCGAAGGCAGCCGTTGCACCCGACGCCGATTCTGCTGCTGCTGCGAACTCGGTTCCAGCCGCTCCGGCACCGGCCGCTGCAAAGGGCGTGGTGAGGATCCGGGCCACCCGCCCCAGCCGCGTGTACATTGATGGGCGCTACGTGGGACAGACACCCCTGAGCGCTCAGGCGCTTGACAGTGGTGTCCACAATGTGCGGGTGGTGGCGGTGGACTCTGGACGTACACGGACACAGGATGTGCGGGTGGATGCCGGCCGGTCGTCCGAAGTGCGGTTTTCGTTCTGAGTCAGGCCGGCAGGGCGACGCCAGCGGCCATCGCCACGTAGCCCAGCGCGCGTACATTGCGGACGGCGCCTGTCTTGGACCCTGGGGTCAGGGAGAGCCAGCACGCAGTGTAGCGGTCGCCGTCTCGTTGAGCGTCCAAGAGCAGGGACGAGGAGTGGGTGTTCTCGGGCTTGCCGGTCCAACGCACCGTGAAACCCACGGCGAGGCGGGACAGGTGATCGAGACCCAGTTGTCGACATGTGGCGGCTAGCTGTGCGGTGGCGGTCGGTTCGAGGTCGTGGGTGCCTGCCTGGAAGGCGAGCTGCGCCAGCCGCACAAGCTGCTGATGGTACGGGTCTTCGGGTGCCAGCTTAGACGCGTGGGTGAGCCAACGGCGTGCGGCGTCCCTGTCCCCGAGCTCCAAGTGTCCCAGCGCAGTCTGTGCGGCCATCGCGGCCCCCCAGGGGTCCAACGGACGTTGCAGCAGCAGATCCTGGGCCAGCGATACCAATTCCCCCAGGCGTCCGATATCCGCGGAGATGTGAGCGTGGCGCAGGCCGACTCGCAAGGCTTCCTGAGTGGCAAAGGCGCTTCGCGCTTGCTTGGCGGTCCGCAGGGCATCGCGGACCAGGCGCCCGGCCTGGTCTACCTCTCCACCGAGGAGGCGGGCCTCGCCCAGGTGTGCGCAGACCAGGGCCAGGAGTTCGGCGTCTTTGGTCAGGGCCAGATCCTGGTGAGCCCGCTCGAGCTGGTCGATGGCCTTGTCGATCTGTCCCCGCCGCAGCCAGAAGTGTCCGGCTTCGGCTCGGAGACCGGCTTGGGTGCGACGGGTGCCCGCGTCTTGGGCTCGCGCCCGGGCCGTCAGCAGGTAGCGGCGAGCGTTGCCCCAGTCGCAGCGATGAATGGCGATCTGTGCGCGGGTCCAGGACACTCCAACCGCGGCGGCGGCTTGGTCTGGCAGGTGCGTGTCGTAGGGACTCAGCGGTTCGGCGGCGGCATTCAAGGCACCAGCCCGCAGTCGCGCACGTGCTGTGAGGACGCGCCAACGAGCGGCTAGATCGGGCTGGGCGAGCTG
>JAADHA010000268.1 GCA_013152105.1 Oligoflexia bacterium
CTCTCCTTCTTCACCCCGGCCGCCGTCCGCGCCATGGAGTTGGCCGACTGGTACCGCGCCCAGGGCTACACCGTCGTCGCCGGTGGGATCTTCCCGACCATGATGCCCGATGTCGTCCAGCCGCATGTCGACGCGGTGATCATGGGCGAAGGCGAAAGTGTGTGGCCCCAGGTCTTGCGCGATCACGTCGCGGGCAAGCTCAAGAATCGCTATGGCCCGATCATCTGCGATCTCGAGACGCTTCCACCTCCTCGCACCGACCTGTACTTCTCGGCCGAGGGACCCACCTTCCATCCCGACGACTACCCGCTCCAGGTGTCCCGCGGCTGCCCCATGCAGTGCATCGCCTGCGCGCTTCCGGGCACGATGGGCAAAAAGCTGCGGGCCTTCCCCCTCGACCACATCAAGGGGCAACTCGACCTGCTCGAGGCGCACCACAAGCGGGCCAACCTGACCGAGGACACGGGCTGGTTCACCACGACCTCAGCGGGCCGGCGCATGGGCCAGCTCTTCGACCTGGTCGCCCAGCGCGGCAAGTCAATGAGCATCAGCTATGTCGGGATCTCCATGCCGATGATCCTGGCGGCCGGGGACCGCTGGCTGAGGCGCGCCAAGTCGGCCGGCGTCGACTTGTTCTACCTGGTGGGCGGCTTCGATCCGATCACGACCCGGGCCTTTACCGGTCAGGACCCCAAGGCCCTGGATCGGGCCTTTCGCGCCGTCGCCAAGGCCCAAGAACACGGCATCGAGCCCTACACCAGCTTCCTGCTGGGTAACGACGGCGACGACATCGGCACCGTCGACCGCATGCTGGAATTCTCCGAGAAGGCCGGGATTCGCAAGGCCGAGTTCGCCATCTTCACGCCCTACCCCAACACCCCCGTGTGGCACCGCCTGATCGCTGAAGACCGCATCCTGACGCGCAACTGGACCCACTACAACGACGCCAATGTCGTCTTCAAGCCGGCCCAGATGAGCCCCGACGATCTCCACGAGGGCTACCTGCGACTGTGGCGTGAGTTCTACGCCGCCCGTCCCGAGGTCATGGAGATGAGCGAGATGGAGCGGACCATCCAGTTCTAGGGAATTGCTCTGGTATCGGTTAAGCAACCGATCTGGGGCGACCAGACCCCCTCCCTGGAGTCATCGTGTCCACAGAGATCCTCCACCTGGTCACCGACCAAGACGGCAAGGTCATCACCGCCAGCGACGCGGCCCTCCGACAGCTCGGTGGGCGGGTGGGGGTTCGCTGCCGATATATGGTGGATGCGCGTCGGGCGGATGGCTCCCGAATCTGCGCGGGCAACTGTGTCAACGAACTCGACCACGTCGGCCAGCACGACTACAGCGCGGTCCATGCCAAGGGCGGCAGCTACCGTCTGGTCTGTACGGCGGCGGGCGATATGCGTGTCATCACGCTGATCCCCGTCGACGACCAGGCCGTCAGCCTGGGGACGCTGACCTCTCGTGAGCGTCAGGTCCTGTCCCTGGTCGCCAAGGGCAATACCAACCCACGCATCGCCACGACCCTGAGCCTCAGCGCGTCGACCGTGCGTACCCATATGGAGCACATCTTGGCCAAGCTGGGGGTCCAGACCCGCGCCGCCGCCGCGGCCCGCGCGATCGCTGCCGGGTTGATCTCGGGCTGATCAGCGCCGCCGAGGGGGCTTGTCCACTGGTTCGAGCGCGAGCGCTGTGTCATCGTCAGGAAGTACATCGTCGCTGACCGGGTGGTGACGGGGCGGAGCGCCCCTGGTCACTGGCATCTCACCCAGCACGGTCACCTGGCTGTGCATATCGTCGGGCTCGGCCAGACCCACCAGATCAGGATCGCCGTCACCGTAGTCCAGGTGTACCGCCCCCGTGGGTTCGTGATCGGCTTCGGCGGCCTCAATTACGCTGGAGTCATCTGCCGTCAACTCGACCGGCCGAATGGCGTCTGTGTCCAGCTCGGGCAGGAACAGATCGCTCACGTCATCGACCCGTCCGGGCCAGTGGGTCGCGATGACCTCGTCGTGGACGATGGGCTGGTCCAGTACGAACTCGTCTCCTTCGACATCGTCGACTTCGACTTCGACCTCGGCATGGGTCCCAGGGCGCCCGTCTCGGTGGACGGCGGTGGTCTGCCCGTGCGCCGCCGCCAGCGCGCTGGTCGCGAGGTCGGTCCAACCGCGTCGCTCGGTGACGGCGGCCATCCGTTCCAGGGGAACCCACAGATCCGGTGAGCGCTGCCGTCCCAGGCCGTGTTGCTGTGCCCGCTGCCACCAGTCCCGGCAGTCGTGCTGGAGGTCGGCTTCGGCCGCCCAGAGCGCCCGCACCACCGCGATGGACAGCCAGCAGTGGTGCTGGGGATGTGCCTGGAGCAGGCGCTCGGCGCGGGCAATCTCGATGTGAGCCAGGCGATCGGCACCGCGTACCAGGGCCAGCACGCCGAGCTGCACCCGACTGGAGGCGGCATGGAGGTGCCAGCCGCGCTCGGTGGCCAGCCGTGCGGCCGTACGCAACAGCCCCTCGGCCGCGTCATCGTCTCCGCGGTATCGGTTGATCTCCGCCAGGTTTCGTAGACAGGCCAGCAGAAGATTGTCCCCGCCCAAGGTGGCCGCCAGGGCGCGAGCGGTCAGGAAGTGACGCTCGGCCTCGGTCAGGTTCCGCCTGCGCAGGTGAAGCAGGCCCCCAGCGAAGGTCGCCTGGGCGATGTTGCGCGTATCCCCGCTCTCGCGAGCCACGCGGCGGAGACGTTCCACCGTTCGGTCGACCCCTGGGATGCGACCCGCCGCGATGCTGCTTTCGACCAGGCCGAACAAGGCGATCGCTTCGCGGCGCAGGTCATTGCGGTTGGTGCGAAGCATGTGGGCATACTGGTCGGCGGCCAGATCCGGGCGCCCTTGAATACGGGCCAACACGCCCAGACAGTGGGCGGACTCGACCTGGCCCACGCGATCCCTGGTTGCCTCGAAGGTCATCTTTGCGTTGTCCAGCAGACGACGGGCTTGGACCAGGTCGTCCGCCTCCATCGCAACCCGCGCCGCGAGCACCCGCAAGTGAGCGGTGGTGTTCCGATCGATGTGTCCCAAGCTGGCGATCTCGTCCAGCACCTGGCGAGCCTCGGTCCCACGGTCCAGCTCGATGAGCGCTTCGGCAACCTGGCGACGCGCCAGGACTCGGCTGGGCAAAGCGGCCACCTGGTCGGCCGCCTCGACTGCCAGGCGCGCGCTGTTCAGCGACAGGCTGAAACGCCCCTCGACCAGGGCGCTGCGTGCCGCTTCGACCAGTGGACCAGCCGCCGCCTTGGGCATGCCCGCGTGCAGGCGGTGCTCACCCAGGGGCAGATTCACTTCGACCCCGGTCCGCTTGCCCAGGGCTTCCCAGGCATCGGCCAGGCCACGGTGGATCACCCGCAGATCATCTCGCTGAGAGGCGAGCTGGAGGGTCAGGTTGCGCACAGCAGGGTGCTCGAAGACCAGGCGCCAGCCTTGTTGTTGCACCAGGCCCGTCGCCAGCAGTCCGTCCAGACCTTCGGGGTAGAGGCTCTGGACGACCGAGACTGGGGGGACCTGACCGGCCAAGGCGGTGGCGGCCAAGGCGGCGCTGGCCGCGTGGGGGTCTTCACAACGCGACAGGGCACCGGTGATGCGACGATGGCAGAGGGTCGGCAGGTCCCGGGGCAGAACGCTGTCGAGGTTGACATCGTCCCGCAGGTCGAAGTGCATATCGACGTTGCGGATCAGCATGCCTCGGCCCGCCCAGTCGCGCATGAGCAGCATGGCGTAGGACGGGCTTCCTTCGCAGACCGGCGCGATCTCGGCAGCCAGCCGAGGCGCCAGGTTCAGCGACATGATCAAGAGCTGGCCCATCTGTGCGGCGCTCAGCCGCGAGCAGTTGACCTGGAGGGCGCCGCGGGCGATCAGTGAGCGCACGCGGGTCGCCAGGGCCGGATCCTGGTCGATGGCCTCGCTCGTCAAGGTCGCGAAGATCACGACCGGGCGACGACCCACGCTTTCGGACACGAGGGCATCGCAGATTGCCAGTCCATCGCCCTCGGCCGCGGCGTGCTGGACATCCTCCAGCACCAGGCAGGCACCGCCCCGCCAGGCATGGGCGTCGAGGTATCGGTACAGGTAGGCCAGGCCCACGGCTGCGTTCACCGGCTCTTCTTGGGGCTGGCGATAGCCGCACCAGCGAGCGAGGACCTGGGCTTCGTTCGCGACCGCCCGCGGCGAGACCTGTTGGTCGCGGGCCAACCAGCGCTGCAAGCGCGCTTCCAGCGCCGGCCGGGTGTCATTCCAGGGAGCCAGGATCTCGCGCACGGCGCCGCGGTAGCCGTCGTCGACACCGCCGGGATGGTGGTAGCGCAGGCTGAGGGACTCCATGAAGCCGCCCTCGTCCAAGCCATGAACGACGCTCTCGACCACGCGGCTCTTGCCCGAGCCCGTCTCGCCGATGACCAGCACGACCTGCTGCCCACCGGACAGAATGGTCTCGCGGGCCTTTTGCCACAGCAGTCGGCGCAGGGGTTCGCGTGCCACCATGGGCGGGTCGCGCAGGGCGAACAGACCCAGGCTGGTGGTCGATGCGCTGTCCACACCCCGGGCTGGAGGCGGACGAAGCGGCATGCGGTCGGGCGCCACGCGGTTCCAGCGAGGGGCGTCACCACCCAGGGCCGTCGGGCGACGAGGCGTCACGACGGCAGCCTGGGCCTCGGGCAGGATGCTTTGGCTGAAGCTGGTGTTTCCCGGCCCGACCGTGTCCGTCGTGTCCCCGAGCACCGACAGGTCGCCCGTGAGCGGTCGATCAACCAGGTCCGCCGTGGCATCGCGCAAGGCCCGGCGCACATCCGCCGCCCGATCGTAGCGCTGGCGCGGGTCGGGATCGAGCAGGTTGCGCACGACCTCGGCCACCGCGGGGGGCGCGTCCTCGGGCAGGTCCGGCGCACGTTCGAGCCGCAGGTCCAGCATCTTCTTGCGATTGGCCAGGTCTACGCTGGGGGGTCCTGACAGCAAGGCGTGAAGGATCAGCCCCACCGCGTAGAGGTCCGTCCACGGCCCCAATTCATGGTGGGCCGCCGTGAGCTGCTCGGGCGCCATCCAGGTCGGCGTACCCGAGATCGACCGCTTGTTCATGGCCAGCTCGGACAAGGCGGCCGCCACTCCCAGGTCCGCCACCCAGGCGTCCACCTGGTCGGGGAGGCTGGTGTGGAGCAGCACATTGGCCGGCTTGAGGTCCTGGTGAAGCACACCGCGAGCGTGCAGGGCCGCCAGGGCATCGAGCACCTGGTCCACCAGCCGTACCCCCTCGGTCAGGCTCAGCGGGCGGGTCATCAGGCTGGACATGCTGCCGGCGTCGGCGAAGGCCAGGGCGACGAAGGGCCGTCCATCTTCCAGCCGGCCCGTGTCGTGAACGGGCACCAGGCGGGGGTGAACCACCTGGGCGGAGAGGGTCACCTCGCGGGCGAAGCGGGCGCGGAAGCGGGCGTACATCGCCAGGTTGGGTCGCACGATCTTCAGGGCCACGTCCACGCCCAGGACGTGGTCAGTGGCGCGGTAGACCGAGCCCGTAGCGCCTTCCCCCAGCAGTCCCTTGGCGGTGTAGCGCTCAGGCAGATCGGGAAGGGGAGCCAGGTTCTTCACCAGCAGAGCCTATCTGGACATTCGCGGCTTGACCGAGATGCCGTGTCGTGGAACCAGAGATCAGGCCTGGAAAACAACCGGAAGACCAAGTTTATCACCAATCAATTCGCCCAGCACTGCCAGCATATCCTGGCCCGAGTCCCGCTCGACCCAGGTGCCGTCCTCGCGCACGAAGTGCCACGCCCGCAGGTTTGCCGCCAGCCAGAGTTCGTGGGTCGGGGTTTGCTGGCTCAGGATGAAGGTCGCGCCGTCCTCGAAGGTCACCAGCAAGGTGCCTGGTCTGACCATGGGATCCAGGTCATCCGACTCGACATCATCGAGCTGATCGAGCAGTCGAGGCAGCAGATCCTGGACGGCGTGGCGGAATTCAGAGTCGGTGTTGAAGTCGCCGCGCTGCATGCAGTCTCCCAGAGCTACCCAGGGTCTAGGCGGCGATGGGGAGTCGGTCAAGGGGGGGGCAGGCGACGACTATCGGGCGAGGGTGGCCCCGACCCGCCAGCCCGACCACACCACCGCGCTCAGGCTGCCGTCAAAGCCGGCGATGCCCCCGATCCCGGGCGCCGCCATGCCCGCGGCCTCGCCGACCGCATACAATCCGACAATGACGTCGCCATCGGCGCTGAGCACCCGGCCCTCGCTGTCCACCGAGAGGCCACCAAAGGACTTCGCGGCGATCCGACCGGACTGGTAGCCACAGATCGGGCCCCTGCCGAAGACCGGCAAGGTGAGCGGGTCGCGACCCACGCTGTCGATGGTGCTGTCCTGACGAGCTTGGGCCACATTGGCCAGGGTCGCGGCCAGCCCGTCCGCGTCGATGGCCAGCAGCGCGGCCAGGCTCGCGTCGTCCTCGGCGCAGGTGAATCCGTCGCCCGCGTCGATCGCGGCCTGGATGATCGCGCGGCCATCATCGCTGGAGATCGCGTCGAGCAGCACGTCCTGGGGCGCAATGTTCCAGGCGGGCTGGTGCGACTGCAGCACCGCGGTGTAGGTGATGCTCTCGGTGTGGGACTCGTCGACGAAGCGTTCCCCCGCGGAGTCGACCCAGATCCACGGGACATCGGGACCCAGCAGGAAGAAGGCTTCCCCATCTGCGTCGGGCACCGGGAGCGTGTTGCGCAACCAGCCCATGCACTCGCCGCACTCGATTCCAAGGTCATGCGCTTGCGCCCAGGTGATCGCGTCGCCTGTCGCCGTGGAGTCGCCGGCCGCCCACCAGGCGCTGTCCTCATCGCTGGCACCCAGCGTGTCGAGGATCTCGGAGTTGCTGGCGAAGCCCCCCGAGGCCACAACCACCGTCTGAGCGCCGATGAAGGCGTCAGCCGTGAGCACGCCGAGCACCCGGCCGTCTTCCACCACCAGGTCCTGCACCCAGGTTGAGGTGCGCACCGTGACCGCGTCTGGCACAGAGGCCGCGAGGGCCGCGACCAGGGCCTCTCCTTCGCCGTCCACGGCTTGCAGCCTGGGGGTCAGCATCAGGGGGCCGTCGACGGGGGAGCCGAAGCTCAGGCCCAGCTTGGACAGTCGATCGTAGGTCTCCGCGGACGCGTTGAGAAAGTCCACCGCGCAGTCGGTCGGCTCGGCGCCTGTGAAGCTCGGCCACTCGGCCAGGGCCTGGTC
>JAADHA010000494.1 GCA_013152105.1 Oligoflexia bacterium
CCAAAGGACATCTGCGATATCTTCTGTTCGGGGCCGTCGGTGGGCTGCAAGCTCTGGAACTGGAAGGCGATGGGGGTCGCCAGGCCGATGTCCAGCTCCCACTCGCCGAAGTTGCCAATGCGGTGCGGCAGCAAGTGCGTGGTCGGGTCGAGGAGAAAGGCACCGTCCAGCTTGATGGAGAAGGCGGTGTGGGGCGCCCCGTCCAGACCCGCGCTGGCCGCGCTTGTGTCGTTGAAGCCGTCCTGGGGCCAGGCCAGAACCCAGTTCGCACCGATGGTGCCGCGCTGGCCGAAGACCCGGTTGCCCTGCGAGATACTGGCTCCAACACCCCGAATGCTGCTGGTCTCGGTGCTACCGGGAGAGAAGTAGCCGTCGAAGCTCTGCTGTACCATTGGCACGAAGCCGATGGCCAGGGCCGTCGTGCTCTCGGTCGCCGTGGGTGCGACCCCGGCCTGGTAGGACTCGATCGCCTGGAAGCCGGCCTGCTGGAGCCCCGTGAGCCCGTTGTCCTGTGGCTGGAGCAGGGCCTGGGCGTCGTCACCCGAGCCGGTCAGACCCGTCACCAGGTCCGATGAAGCCGACAGCAAGTCCGCCATGTTCTGTGCATCGGCGGCGGCCCGTTCAGTGGTCGTGTGCCAGGGGATGGACCGCGCGCCATACCCGCCGTCGAAGCGCTTCTTCAGCGCCACCGTCGACGCCAGCGGAAGCAGGTCATTGGCGGCCACCAGATCAGCGTCCGGCCCCTCGGCCCGCAGCTCGACCTGGGCCATCCCGTCGCGGTAGCGCAGGATGACGATGTGGGCCTTGAGGTGGGAGCCAGGCGCGGCGATCAGGCCCCCGCCCAATGCCTGAGCGGCCACGTAGCCGGACACCTTGTCCACGCCGACCTCTCCCTCGACCAGCTCCCAGCCGGCGGGCAGGGACCCAGCCAGCTCGGCCATCGCACCAGTCGGAGGGGGCGCCGCCTCGTCCAGCGAAGGCCGTTCAAAGACCAGGTCAACCGCCGCGAAGCCCTCGCCGCGGGTCCATGACCAGGGAGACGCGTACTGGTGCAACCAGGGTACGGCCGCCGGCAGCGTGAAGCTCATCCAGGTCTCGTCGATGTCCAGACCTGGACAGCTCAGCACCAGGCCATCCAGCAGACTGTCCACGTCTGACGCGGCCGAACTCACGACCACCGTGGTGGCGCCCCGGCCGGTCGACCAGGCCGATCCGGTTGGACCGCTGCCATGCCACCACCACAACGATCCGTGCTGCTCCAAGGCCAGCTCGATGCCAGCGTCCGTCCCAGTGGCCTGGTGGACCAGACCTGCTGGAGAGAGGGTGGTGGAGGATCCGACCACCACGACCGTCGCTGTCCCGTCCGGCCCGCCCAGCACCGCGCCCACGGCCTCGGGAGCGCCGCCACTGGTGGTCTGTACCGTCCAGGCTTCGGGAATCTGCCAGGAGCCAAGGTCACCGAGTGGCAGGTCCGCGGCCTGGGCTGTGGCCACGAGCAGAAGCGCAGCCAGCATTTCACTTCCCCATGGACTTCGATGCCTTGGCGAACAGCTCGTCAAGGCTGGCCTGAAGCAGCTCGTCGACCTGGGTCTGGATCGTGGCCGGGTCGACATCAACAGCCATCAGCTTGTAGCTGGAGCCGTAGCCAAACAGAGCGAAGCTGGAGCTGTCCAGCTCGCTTACTTCTCCAGTAGGCTCGTCCAGGCTCCAAGATCCGCTGAGGCTGCCGTTGGCACGCGAGTCCCCAAAGGTGATGCTCAGGCTCATCCCGAGTCGGGGCGCCATGTTCACATTGGCCTGTCCCAGCAGGACCCCACCGTGGGCCGCGAAGTCGACGAAGGTGTAGTCCACCTTCACCAGCAGGGAGACAGCACCCAGCTCAGCGATGGCTTTCATCTGGCTTAGCGTCTGTTTCAGCTCGCCAAGGGGTGCATCCTTCTTGGGGTTGTACAGCTCGAAGTATCCGCTTGGCGTGAAGGTCCGGCTGGCGACGGGGCTCTTGTCACCCTTGACGTGATCCTCGATCACGGGCGGATCCATTCGTGCTTCAAACTTGGAGAATGCCTTGGCTGCGGCGGCCTCCTCACCCGGCAGGACCGTCCAGCCCAGCGCGCCGAAGTGCGCCGACAGGGCCGTCGCGGTCGCGTCCGTGATCGCCTGCAGCGTCGCGTCGTCCAGCCCACGAACCTCGGCCGCCTCGCTCACGCTCACACTCCCGTCGGAACCCAAGCGCGAAGCGCTGGCCCCAGCACTGTCGTGGATATGAAAGGTGACGTCGATGTCCTGGTAGAAGGACTGCGTGTCCTTCGCCATTTTCTTGGGAACCGAAGCCGAGACCTGCGAGCCTTTGACCTCGCCGGCCCGGGCCATGGATGAGAACAGAAGCGAGGCCGCGAGGGTAAGAGTGAACGGGGACACCAGAATCTCCACGGGTTGATGGTTGGCTGTACTCATAGCAAGGGTCGTGCCGGCCTCCGGCGAAAACAAGCCGAGGCCAAGGAATGGGCCAATGATCACCCGTGCACCACGCTTATGGCTGGCTCTCCGTCTCGCGTGTCCCGAGACTTTGGCTTGCGACCGTCACGGGACGGTCCCGCTACTGTCCTGGGGACTGGTCCTTTGGGGAGCGGTCGACTCGGTCCAAGATGCGCCGCGCGTCTGCCGCCAACTTCCAGGCGCTTCGAGCGCGATCCTCCCAGCCCTCTACCGCTTCGGCGGCTCGGGCCGCGACCTCAGCCAGACGCGCCTGGTCCAGCGCATTGGCGTGACTCCCGGACGCACGGGATGCCCGAGCGATCCAGTCATCCCAGGCCGCCGAGTCCGCGTCGGCGGCAGCGCAGGCGCACAGGGCCAGGCAACAGGGCGGCACGATGTTGGCTCGTCGTTGGCTCTCGAAGTACGCCAGGCAGCCCATGAGCAGCGGTCTGGCGGCCGCGAAACGTCCCCGCTCGACCTGTACGATAGCCAGGTTCAGGCGCGGCACATAGGCATGTTCGGGGAGAGACGTCTCGATGAGGGTGAGCGCGTCGGCGTAGTGTTCCTGGGCCGAGGCCAGGTCGCCCGCGTGCCGGTCGATGTCGCCCAACACACCCAGGGCCCGCGCGGCGATATGCCGAAAGCCCTGGCTGCTGGCCGTCTTCGCCAGGTCCCTCGCCCCAGCCCGTGCGCCCTCGAGGTCAGTCCACACGGCCACTTCCACCCGCTGCAGTCGGGCATGAGCGCTGATCTCATCGAGCGCTCCAGGCCGATCAGCGCGCTCGATCCACCGCCTTGCAGCATCCATGTCTCCGTGCGCCAAGGCGATCGCCTGCATCCCCAGCGCGACGTGGCGCAGCAGCGGCTCATGTTTGTCAGTGGTCGCCTGCTCCACGTCCAACAGTTCGTGTTCCGCGGCATCGACCTCACCCTGCTGGCGCAGCGCCAGGGCTCGGAAGACCCGGGCTTCCACCAGCACATGAGGCCAGTCATGTGCCTGGGCTTGTGCAATGGCATTCTCCAGCATGGCCCGGGCGAGCACGACTTGGCCCCGATACCGCAAGATGCGTGCCTGGAGGACCTGGGCCTCGACGCCCACGGACTCGTCTTTGGGGGGCTGGCTGGCGGCGATGTCCGCCAGGAAGTGAGCAGCGGCGTCCAGCCCACCCCGATCGACGGACTCCCGCGCCGCGCCAAGCAGCGAGGCCCGACCCCGCTTGGCGTGGCCGGCGGCGATCAGGTGCTGGCCACGCCGAGCGGACTGCTTGGGTTCAGTCAGGGCCTGGGCGCAGGCAAGGTGCAGCGAAGCGAGCGACCCGGCAACAGTCGCGCTCTCCAGCACGAGCGCTGCGACCTGTGGCGAGGCCAGCACCCACCCCGGTGGAGACCACCGCGCCAGGTCGGCAGCGACCAGGCGGCCGGGCAGATCATCGCACGGCCCAATGCTGGCGGCCCGCAAAGCGGCACTCCACTCGACCGGGTCAACCGCCGGTCCTAGCAAGGCGGCCAGGGCCAACGCGCGGGTCTCATCCGGCTCCAGCCCGAGGTGTTCCAGTTGGGAACCGATGATCGCGCGAAGCAGCCCGACGCCATTGTCGGGTGAGGGAAGCTGGATCGCATGCCCCTTGGTGGCGATCCCCTCGCGGGCCATGCTCACGATGAGCAGGGGCAGCCCGCAGCACTGTCGGGCGATGGAGATGGCCGCGACCTGGTCGACCTGGGTGAGGTGGCGGACCAGCAGCGCGGATGTGGGCAGGTCCAGCGGCAGAGTGGGCAGATCGACCACATCCCCGCCAGCGGTGATGCTGAGGAGAGGCGAGTCGTCTCTCAGCTCATCGTCGTGCGCGGTGAGCACCAGGAGCACAGGACTGGAGAGCGGCTGCGCAACCAAGGAAGCAGCCAGGCGCAGCGCCGCGGGGTGGGACGCGACCCCATCCAGCGTGAGCACCGCGGGCGCCAGGCGGCTGATCCAGGTGCGCAGAAAGCCAACCTCGGCAGCGAGAGAGAGAACGTGATCCTTCGGCTCTAGCAGCGCCGCAGCCTCGGCCATGTGCAGGGGATCACTCAGCCCGACTGGACCGAGTACGGTGGACAGACGATCGGTCAGCGCCCGCCCCCTCAGGCCCTGAAGGTGCGCGTGTTCGGTGAAGAGAGTGATCAGTGGATCGTGATCCAAGCGAGCGTCCACGCGCCCAAACAGTGCCACAGCGCCGCCCGCCTCGGTCGCCGTCTGAGACAGCCACCGAGCCAGAGTCGACAGCCCCACCCCGGCGGGGCCGTGGAGCAGGACAGCGCGAGTCCGGGTCCCGGCCAAGGTCTCGCGAAGCAGGTCCCACAGCGTGTCCTGCTGGGCTCTTCGGCCAATGATGGGTGCATCTCGGAGCTGGGCCAGGTTGGACGATCGGCGAGCCAGCTCGAGACCCGTGGGGCTCCGCACGCGCGGGTCGGGCCAGCGGAGCGGGAGCGGGAGCCGCAGCCTTGGTGGCCTGACAGGCGAAGAACCGCTGCCGGTGTCGATGGTCGGCGACGGTTCAGTGCAGTCGCGGGTCGTTTGCAGCGGAGAAGAGCGGAGGGTGGGCATCGCGGCGGCGGTCCGCCCCAGGCTGCGGGGATCCACCGTGGCCGGCCCGAGCTCGGCCAGCGCATGTGCCGCCACCGCGGCGTGGCCAAAGCGGTCGCCATGGTGTTTGGCCAGGCAGCACAGCAGCCACGCTTCCAGTCCTTCGGGCACGGCGACGGCCGGCTTGAAGGGAGGTGGAGGACTGTAGAGATGAGCAGCGAAGATGTCCGATCCCGCGGAGGTGGTCGTGGCGACGGTCGAAAAGGGGGGCTCACCGCACAGCAGACACCAGGCAAGGCAGCCCACGGCGTAGAGGTCCGTCCACGGTCCTTCGTCCCGCCAATGGCCACTCACTTGTTCAGGGGCCATGAAGCTGGGCGTCCCCAGGACCCTGTCGGGTGCGCTGTTCAGGTCGCGCGCCAGCCCGAAGTCGCTGAGCTTGGGGCCGGTCACAAGCACGTTGGAGGGTTTCACATCGAGGTGCAGCAGCCCCCGAGCGTGAGCGTGGGCCAGAGCGCCGAGCAGGTCCAGCACTGTCTGGCGGATGGTCTCCCAGCACAGCTTGCCCGCGCACGGGGCAAGGGTCCCGCCCGGGTCCAACTCCATCGACAGCCACGGACACCCTTCCTTCAATACATCGGGCGCCGCCCGGACTTCATCGGGCTGTGAGATGCCATGATCGTAGATCGTCACGACGTGCGGATGGGCCAGCCGCGCCATGGCCTGGACCTCGGTGGCGAAGCGGTCCAGCCGCGAGCGAGACATCGCCCCGCGCACCACCTTGAGCGCAACGGGCAGGTCCGTGTCGCGATGCCGGGCTCGCCAGACCGTGCCCATCGCACCCGCGCCGATCTGCTCGTCGAGTTGGTAGGGTCCCAGGAATGCGCGCCGCTCTCGCATGGGGATAAACTAAGTCCCCGCCAAGGTAGACGCCATCGTGGACAACACCCTGACCCGGACCACCGCCGACCGCAGCGACCCGAACCACTCGGGGCGGGTGGTGCCGACTGTGCGGGTCATCTTCTACGACAACCGTGTCGTCGACGATCCCGCCCTGCCAATCCGAAACTCGCTGTCGCTTGGCCGAGCCCCCGAACAGCCGGGCCTCACCTTGGCGGCGGACGCCCGGATCTCGCGAGCGCATGCCTGCATCCAGGTCGAGCGCACCGGCTGCACCGTGCGTGACCTCGACAGTCACAACGGGACCTGGGTCAATGGGCACCCGGTGACCCAGCCCCAGGCGCTCCACGACGGGGACATCATCCGCTGTGGCGACAGCCTGCTCGTCTTTCGCCAACAGCCACTCACCGACCCGCTGGAAGAGTGCCAGGGCAGCTCGGCCCTGTTTGGTCGGTCGCGGTCAATGTGCCAGCTTCGTCGAGAGATCGCGCAGGTAGCCCCGACCGGCGCCACCGTCCTGCTCTTGGGTGAGACGGGTACAGGAAAGGGCGTCGCGGCACGCGAGATCCATCGTCTGAGCAAGTCCACGGGCCCCTTCGTCTCTGTCAACTGCGCCGCGGTGCCCGAAGCCCTGGCCGAGAGCGCCTTCTTCGGCCACGAGACTGGCGCCTTCACCGGGGCGACCCGCCGGGCCGAAGGCTACTTTCGCTCGGCGAATGGCGGCACCTTGTTCATCGACGAGATCGGCGAACCGCCGATCAGCGTACAGGCCAAGCTCTTGCACGCCGTCGAGGAACGGCAGGTCGTCCCCGTCGGTGCTACCCGTCCCGTGACCTGTGAAGTCCGCCTGGTCGCGGCCACTATCGTGGACTTGCGTGACGCCATGGCCGCTGGTCGCTTCCGGGGTGATCTCTACGCCCGCATCGCCGAGTTCGTGGTCCGCCTGCCCCCGCTGCGCGAACGCCGCGAGGACATCCTGCCCCTGTTGGTCCGCTCTCTCGACACCACCGCGCCGCCCCTCTCGCCTGATCTGGCCGAGCTGTTGCTGCTGCACTCCTGGCCCTTCAACGTCCGCGAACTCGAGAAGGTCGCGATGTCCTTGCAGATCCGGGGCCAGTCCGCATCCCGGCTCGATCCGTGGATGGTCGCCGAGCGGATCGACCCGCTGACCGGCCAACTGGCTGACCGCGACCCCAGCCTGGGCAGGGCTGCGGTGTCTCCTCCTCCGCCCGCTGTGTCGGCCGGTCGGCCCAGCCCCGGACGAAGCCACCCTTCGGGACGCGCTGCGCCGCCACAAGGGGGTCGTGACCGCGGTCGCGCAGGAGTTCAAGCGTTCCTCCAAGCAGGTCTATCGCTGGCTGCGACGCCACGAAATCGACCCGGGCAGCTATCGCAAGCCCTGACCGCCCACTTGTCTGTTCATGCCCGCTTCCGTCTGCGCTGCTTTCGTTTCCGCTTGGTTGAAGTCAGGACCGCGTCCCGGTCCAGGTGATCTTCGGCGTCCCGAGCCAGGTATTCACTGTATGTTCCCGGGTAGTCGTCGATGCCATCGGGTCCCAGGGCTATCACACGCGTCGCCAGGCGGTCAACGAACCAACGGTCGTGACTGACGAAGATGATCGTGCCGTCGTATTTCACCAGAGCGTCCGCCAGAGCGTCAATGCCCTCGAGGTCCAGGTGGTTCGTCGGCTCGTCGAGGACCATCACGGTCGGCTGTGGGGCGGAGATGCGAGCGAAGAGCAAACGCGCGGCCTCACCCCCGGACAAGTTGCCGATCCGCTTGTCCGCGTCGTCTCGACTGAACAGCACGGCTGCCAGGCGGCCCATGATCTGCCCCAGCCCCTCGGTCGGACAGGCATCCCAGAGCGCGCTGGACAGGGTCTGATTCGGATCCCCCAGGCTATCGTGGTGGTCCTGTGGGAAGTAGCCGTGATCGACCTCGTGTCCCCACTCGAAGCTGCCGCTGTCCGCGGACTGTTCACCCATCAGGATCTTGAGCAGGGTTGACTTTCCGATGCCGTTGGGACCGATGAGCGCGACCCGCTCGCCGCGATGCACGTCAAAGCCCACGTCGTGGAGAACGATCTTGTCGCCATATGACTTCCACACATCCTTCACCCGCAAGACCATCCGTCCGCTGGGTCGACGGACCCGAAAAGTGAAGCGCGGGTGCCGCCGCGATGACCGCGGCAGCTCGTGGATCACGATCTTCTCCATCCGCTTCTGGCGACTGCTGGCCTGCCGAGCCTTGGTCGCCTTGGCCTTGAAGCGGGCGATGAAGGCCTTGTGGTCTGCGATCTCCTTCTCACGCGTCACGATCTCGGCTTCCTGGCGGACCCGCTCTTCAGCCTTGCGTCGCTCGAAGGCCGCGTAGTTGCCGGGGTAGGTCATCACCCGTTCGTAGTCCACGTCGATGATGTGGTCGCAGACCGTGTTGAGGAAGCGGTGGTCGTGGGACACGACGACGGCGCAGCCGCGGTAGGTCGACAGGAACTGCTCCAGCCAGCGGATCGCCAGGATGTCCAGGTGGTTGGTGGGCTCGTCCAGCAACAGGATGTCGGGGTCCGATGCCAGGGTCTGGCCCAGCAGGGCACGCAGCTTGTAGCCACCAGACAGCTCGCGCAGGGGGTGCCGGTGCTGGTCTGTTGGAATGCCCAGGCCATCCAGGATCTCACCCGCCCGGGCGTCCAGCGCGTAGCCCTCGTGCGCCAGGATGATGTCCTCGAGTTCGGAGTAGCGCACGTCGTCGAAGTGTTCGTGGGCGCGATCCAGCAGCGCATCCTTCTCGACCATCGCGTCCCACAACAGCTTGTTGCCCATCATCACCACGTCGATGATCCGCGTGTCCTCGTACTGGAAGTGGTCCTGCCCCAAGACGCCGATGCGGGCGCTGCGCGGCACCTGCACCTGCCCGCCGCTGGCGGTCTCCTGGCCCGCCAGGATCCGCAGCAGGGTGGACTTGCCCGAGCCGTTCGCGCCGACGACGCCGTAGCGACTGCCGGCGTTGAGCTGGAGGTTGGCCTGCTCGAAGAGCACGCGGGTGCCGTAGAGCTTGGAGAGGTCGACAACGGTGATCATGGCCGCCGCGTAGCACGATCGGGGGCTTCGTGGGTCTGTGTGCCCGCCCCGGAGTGGGGGTCCCTCGGGGCCGCGATGGCCAACTCGTCCAGCCCGCGGCGCTTACCCTGCCCCGCCCATCATCTGGCCCACCGCGATCCGCGCGCCGTTGACCAGCGCGGCGCCGGGCTGGCGGCGTTTGCCGGGAAACTGGGCTTCCAGGATCTCGACGCTGCCGCTGCCGCAGCGGACCACCAGCCGGCGGCCGGACTCTTGGACCTGGCCCGGGAGGGCGCCATCGACTGCGTCTTTGGTGGGAAGGAGCCGGGTCGCCCACAGCTTGAAGGTGTCGCCGCGGAAGGTGGTCCAGGCACCCGGCCAGGAGTTCATGCCGCGGACCCGGTCGTGGACGCGCTGGGCGGGCCATGACCAGTCCACCAGGCCATCGGCCTTGGTCAACAGTGGCGCCAGCGTGGCCGCGGAGTGGTCCTGCGCTTGCGGCACGATCTGGTGCAAGTCCGCCAGGGTGCGGATGAGCAGGGCGGCACCGTCCTGAGACAGGCGCCGCCAGAGCTGGCCGGTGGTCTCGTCGCGACCGATGTCTGTCTGGGTGCGCAGGAGTACATCACCGGTGTCCAGGCCACTGTCCATCTTCATCGTACACACGCCGGTACGGGCGTCTCCGTTGACCACCGCCCAGTGAATGGGCGCCGCCCCGCGCCAGGCAGGCAAGAGGCTGGCGTGGACGTTGATGCAACCCAGCCGAGGGGCCGCGAGGTGCCAGGGCTTGAGGATCCTGCCGTAGGCGACGACGACGGCCACGTCGAATTCCGCGGACGTGAACCAGTCCCGAAAGGGGCCCCGGTTGATGGCCCTGGGCTGGCGGGTCGGCAAGCCGATCTGGCGAGCGCGCACGATGGTGTCGGGGCTGACCAGCTTCTTGCCGCGGCCCTTGGGCCGGTCGGGCTGGGCGACCACGGCCAGAACCTGGTGACCAGCGTCGACCAGCGCGTCCAGGCTTGGCACGGCGAAGTCGGGAGTGCCCATGAAGACGACGCGCACATGGACTCCGGGGAGCGCGGGGGCGAGGCTGCTATCCCGCTCGGCCACCGCCTGGCCTACACTGCCGCCGCCGTGCTCAAGACTCTCCCCACCACCCTGCTTCTGCTGCTGTTCAGCCTGCTCGGCCTGGCACACGCGGACGATGGCAGCGCCAACAGCCAGGCACCGGTCGAGGTGACGGTCTGGCACGCCTACCGCGGGGAAGAGCGCGCGGCGGTCGAGGCGCAGCTCCACGCCTACTCGGCCTCCCACCCCGGCGTGCAGGTCACGCCCCTCGCGATCCCCTACGACAGCTTCTTCAGCAAGCTCGAGGCGGCGGCCCCTCGCGGCAACGGTCCCGACTTGTTCATCGCGGCGCACGAACGCATCGGTACCTGGGCGGCGACCGGGCTCCTGAAGCCGCTCCCACCGGGACAGGACATCTCCGACTTCCACCCGAGCACGGTCGCCGCCATGACCTGGCAGGACCAGCTCTATGGCCTGCCCCTGGCCTACAAGTGCTTGGCCCTCTTCGTCAACCGAGCGCTGGTCCAGCAGCCCCCCACGACGACAGACCAGCTCGAGGCCATGCTGCCCGGCCTCACCGGCGACAAGCACTACGGCTTGGCCTATGTCCACACCGACGCCTACTTCCACGCCCCGTGGATGCACGGCTTCGGTGGCGGGGTCTTCGACAAGACCAAGCCCGGCGCGCCGGTCGCCCTGGATCAGCCCGGCAACGCCGAAGCCCTGGCCTGGGTCGTCGGCCTCCAGGACCGCGGCCTGCTCCCGGAAGAACCCACCAGCGCCCTGGTGACGGAGCTGTTCAACCAGGGGCGAGCGGCGATGGTGATCAGCGGGCCCTGGTTTCTGGGCGAAATCTCCCCGGACATCGACTTCCAGATCGCGCCGTTGCCCATCGTGTCGGCCACCGGGCTGCCGGCGGCCCCCTACCTGACAGTCGACGGGGCCTTTGTCAGCGCCTTCGCCAAGCACCCCGCCCAGGCCCTGGCGGTCGCGGCCTTCCTGGCCAGCCCCGGACCAGCCCTGCGGCGCGCCATCGACGGCCGCCAGTCCGTCAGCAGCCTGACCGCCGCAGCGGATCCCGCGGTGGCCGCGGACCCGGTGCTCAGCGCCTTCCGCGATCAGCTCGACGCCGCGGTGCCCATGCCCAACCGGCCCGAGATGCAGGCCACCTGGGAACCCCAAGCACGCGCCCTGCGCCGCGTGACCCGTCACGCCCTGACGCCACAGGCCGCCGTCATCGCCGCCCAACAGGAATACGACATCGTCAGCCGCCCGCCGCCGCCGCAGACCAGCCCGGTGCCCTACCTGGTGGTGGTCGGGCTGGCGCTGGTGGGCTCGCTGTTGTGGTTCGGCCCCAAGGTCTGGGCGGCGCGCCAGCAGATCCGCTCCTGGCGCTTCGCCTACGGCTACATCGCGCCCGCCGCGGTGGCCATGGGCCTGCTGGTGGTCGTGCCCTTTCTGGTCGGCGCCTGTGTCAGCCTCTTCGCACACCGCGACGGCCAGTTCACCTTTGTGGGCATGGCCAATTTCCTGGACATCATCCTGGCCCGAGACTGGCCCCTGACCAGCCCCCTGTCCTTCTGGTTCACCCTGGCCGTCACGGTGCTGTGGACCGCCTCCAACGTGTTCTTGCACGTCGCCATCGGGCTGGGCCTGGCGATGATGCTGCGCGAGCCCTGGCTCAAGCTGCGGGGGGTGTACCGGGTCCTGCTGATCCTGCCCTGGGCCGTGCCCAACTACATCACGGCCCTCATCTGGAAGGGCATGTTCCATCGCCAATTCGGGGCCATCAACGGCTTCCTGGAGTGGATCGGCGTGGGCGCGGTGTCCTGGTTCAGCCAGTTCTCGACTGCATTTGCGGCCAACCTCACGACCAACACCTGGCTGGGCTTTCCGTTCATGATGGTGGTCACCCTGGGCGCCTTGCAGTCGATCCCCCGCGACCTCGAACAGGCCGCCGCGGTCGACGGCGCCAACGCCTGGCAGCGCTTCCGTCACATCACCCTGCCCCTGCTGAAGCCCGCCCTGCTGCCCGCCGTGATCCTGGGCAGCGTGTGGACCTTCAATATGTTCAACATCATCTACCTGGTGAGCGCGGGCGAGCCCGACGGATCGACCGAGATCCTCATCTCGGAAGCCTACCGCTGGGCCTTCACCCGCGGCCACCGCTATGGCTACGCCAGCGCCTACGCTGTGCTCATCTTCTTCGTGCTGCTGGGCTACAGCCGGCTGATGAACCGGGTGGCCGGCCAGAAGGTGCTGTAGGAGGGGCGGGGCATCAGACCGGGCTCAGGGTAGCGTGCCGTCCTGGATCCGCTGAATCAGTTCACGCTGCATTGCGACCCACTGGATCCCATCCTGGGGCTGGATGATCGCCGAGAGGCCGTCCTGGTCATAGAGAAAGGTTCGGGCGAGCCCCGCTTGCGGCTGAAGCCGGGCGACCAAGGCGGTTCGTCCCTGGCCGACATCATGCTTGCCGGAGCACGCCAGGGTGGCGGGCGAGACCGAGCGAACCAGACCGTCGACCAGGGCACCCTCCCAGGCGCAACCGTCCGCGGGGATTGAAGCCGCGAGGGACATCGCCACCAGCCAGGGACTATTCAGGGCGCCCTGGACAGTGTGGGACTGGCTGCTGAGCGGCGCGCTGTCGGTGCCCTCGGTCACGACATCCTTCACACCATCGTCGGTGAGGGTGAGGGTGCGGAAGCGCCGGCCCTGACGGTGGACCACCGACACGAGCTTGCCCCTGGTATCGACCGTGGCACCTTCCAGCCAGGCGGCGTCTGCCTGCCCGGCCACGAAGTAGCGGACGACCAGGGTGGCGCCCCCACCAGCGAGGGGCGTGCCGTCCAACAGCGCCATCCCGACGTAGCCATCGGCCCCGTAGGCCCCGAAAGACATGTGGGTCTGGGCCACATCGGTCGGACTCGGGTCGGGCAGGGGGGCCGCGGCCTGAGCCGAGAGGGCGAGGGCGAGGGCGAGGGCGACCAGCATTGGGACCTCCGGTCGGGTCTTCGAGTATAGTCTTGGCGAGCGGCCGGCAGATGCAACCCGATGTCGCGGCGCCGACTCCGGCGATAGGCTCTTCCCTCCCCTGGAGTCCGCCGTGCCCGCCACACTCAGCCCATCCCCCAGCTCTTCTGCGCCTGACTTGCTGGCAAGCCAGCGCGAACCCCAGCGCGCGCGGGGCAGCTTCACGGTGCTCGCCTGCACGCCTCGCCCCGACGGACGCTACGATCTCCTGCTGGACGACAGCCTGCTCTACGCCGAGGGCGGGGGCCAGCCGACGGATCACGGCACGGTCGGCGGGGTGCGCGTGGTCGATGTCCAGAAGGTCGAGGGCGGCGTGCGGCATGTCGCCACGGCGGCCGTACCGCCAGGTCCAGCCCAGGTGGTCGTGGCCTGGGAGCGGCGCTTCGACCACATGCAGCAGCACACCGCCCAGCACCTGCTCACGGCGATCGCCCAGGACCGCTTGGAGTTGGCCACGGTCGGCTTCCACCTGGGTGCCTCGCTCAGCACAATCGACCTGGACGGTCCGCTAAGCAAGCGAGATCGGGACCGCTTGGAGATCTGGGCGAACGACGAGATCCGGGCGAATCGACCCGTGTCCCACCAGACCGTCACGGTTGCGCAGTACGGCGCGCTGGACGTGCGCAGCCGGGGCCTGCCTGCGGGTCACACCGGCCCGGTGCGGCTGGTCGCCATCGACGGCTTGGACCTGAACACCTGCGGCGGCACCCACGTGTCCAGCCTGGGCCAGATCCAGCTCGTCCACATCCTGCGGACCGAGCGCGGCAAGGCTGGCAGCCGGCTGCACTTCCTGGCCGGGGGCCGAGTCGTCGACCGCCTGACCGCCGTGCGCCAACGCGAGCAGGCCCTGACCGAGCTGTTGACCTGCCCACCCGAGGAACACGTCGCGTCGGTGATGCGCCTTCAGGCCAGCCTCAAGACCGGAATGCGATCCGCCAAGCACCGCGACGCCGAGCTCGCCGAGTTGCTGGGGCGAGCGCTGGGCCAGACTACCGCCCAGACCGTGCTGCGCCTGCACCGCGAGGACGGCGATATGGCCTTCCTCCAGCGGGTCGCAAAGGCC
>JAADHA010000586.1 GCA_013152105.1 Oligoflexia bacterium
CCCCGCGCCGCCGCGGTTGTCGGTGCCGCGGTACTCTGTCTAGAGAACTGGCCCCGGGGCCAGTTGAGACCCGGGGGCTGAACTCCCCCCTGCGGGGTCAGAACCCGCCTTCGCCCACGCCGAGCGTTTCGGGCGAGACCCCCCGCGCTCCCAGTCGCCGACCCGCTCAATCAGACCAAGATCGTTTTCCCATGAACAAACTCCGACTGAGAGTTTCCGTCAAGGGAGCCGACTGAGTCAGTTGTGACGGGCCCCATATCAGGCGTGAGTCTGCTCACCGCTTGCCCCCCACAGCACTCAAGAATTCCCCATCTGGATCATGCTGTCGAAACCGCTCAAGCGCGATCTCCCGAGACCGCACCGCATAGCAGTAGACACACCCATGCGGGCAGGTGTCATAGTCGCCGATGTCGCGGGAGTAATAGCAGCCGCACTGCTTTCGGGCCCCCTTGAGGCGGGCCTTGACGAAGCGCCCGCCGACCTGGGAGATCCGTTCGGCGTCAATGCAGCGGGCCTCGGCCGCCCCCTCGACCAATAGGTGCGGCTGTGAACAGACGGTCAGGCGCATATCGTGCGACTGGGCGATCGCACACAGATCTTGGAGCAGCGCGCGCTTGGTCTCATCTGGTGGGTCCCACCACTCGAAACCGTGTCTGCTCGCGGCCGCGTCGGTGTTGATGCGGGTCTTCTTGTAGACCTGGGCGAAGGAGACGACGACCTCGTCGGTGCTGCCCTCCAACTGCCGCGCCAGGCGCTGGAAGTTGCGCAGGTGGAAGTCGGGGTCGGTGAGGGAGGTGAACAGAATGGTGTCATATCTCCAGACGCCGACCCCGGGCCCGTGCTGGTCGTGGATCCGCTTCATGTGTTGCACGGCCCGCGCGGCGTCGACGACCCTGGACTCGAGCGCGCGGGGATAGCCATTGATGGCGTACTGGACGATGAAGGGGAAGCCCCGGCGGGCGATCTCGTCGAGGGGGTCCAGGAAGGGCCCCGCGTCCTTGGTCCAGAACACGAAGCCGTCGACATCCTGGGGGAGCAGGGAGATGGTGGAGATCTGCGCCCGGTTGTAGGGGTTGACCATCTTGCAGTAGCCAGCGTCCAGGCGGTTTCGGAACCAGCGCCCGTAGAAGGCCGGGATGTCGGTCTTGTAGCTGGCGGAGATGATCACGCTGAACTCGCAGGCAGAAGATGCATACGAGAGCCGGCTTCAGTTGCCCGCGATCAGCTTGTGATTGACGGAGACGGCCCGCAGGATGTCGAAGCGGGTGATGGCCCCGACCAGCTTGCCACCCTGGACCACGGGCAGGCGACGGAAGTTGTTGGCCAGGAAGAGCCCGGCGGCGTGGTAGATGTTCACGCTGGGCGAGACCGTGATCACGTCGCGCTGCATGAAGTCACCGACGGTGCCCGCGGGGGTGTCGGCGTCGTCCGTCCCCAGGGTGAGCAGCCGCAGGCAGTCCTTCTCGGTCAGCATCCCGATGACGTTCAGGGCGTCGTCTACGACGGGGGCGCCTGTGACGTGGTGCTGGATCAGGAAGTCGGTCGCGGCGAGCAGGTCCATGTCGGCACGCAGCGAGGGGACGTCGGTGTCCATGAAGCGGGAGACGGGGGGAAGCTGGGCCACGAGGCACCTCCTACGGTCAAGCTACCCTGTCTGGCGGGGGCCTACCGCCGTCGGTGAGGAGAATACGGCACCGGAGACGATGCCGGTTCTTCACTCGGCTCTTCACTCGGCCCCAGGCTGTGGTCCCGCCATGTCCAATACGGCGTCGGCGATGCCCGCGATGTCGTCTCGCGGCAGCACGGGCACGCCGATGGGGCCGATGGGTCGGTCGGCGGCGACCAGATGGATGTCGGGATCGCCGGGCGCCAGCAGCGGGCGCTGTGAGTCTGGTGACACGACCTCGACCTTGGGCAGGCGCGCGCCGCGCATCCCCTCGACCACGATGATGTCGACGTCGATGAGGCGAGTGATTGCGGTGTGGAAGGGCACATGGCCCTCGTGGGTGAGGACCCAGCGGTTCGGTCCGACCAGCAGGGTCTCGGTCGCACCGGCTCGGCGATGGCGCCAGGAGTCCTTGCCTTCTGGGTCCGGCTCGATGTCGTGGTGGGTCGCCTTGACGGTGCCCACCCGCAGGCCGCGATCCGCGAGCTCGCTGACGACGCGCTCGACCAGGGTGGTCTTTCCGGAGTTCTTCCAGCCGACGATCGCGACGATGGGGGCCGCCGCGGGTTGCTCGGAGATCCCGGCCGCGGCTGGCTGGATGCCGAGTTCGCGCCCCAGGGCCAGCAGGCGAGCGTGGATCTGGTCCCGCGCCGCCCGAAAGCCCAGCAGGCGTTCCTCTTCTGGTGTCGCGGGGTCGCAGTCGGCCGGGTCGGGCATGGCCCAGCTTCGCCGCTGTGCGTCACCCAGAAAGACCGGGCACTGCTGGTCGGCGCACAGCGTGATCACCAGGTCGACCGTGCTGGGGTCGATGCTGTCGACGTGTTTGCTGGTGAGCCCCTGGGTAGGCAGGCCGATCTCTTCGAGGACGCGCCGAGCCAGCGGATGCACGCCGCCGGGCGCGCTGCCGGCTGACTGCGCGTGGATGGCTTTGCCGAAGAGGTGGCGAGCCAGCGCCTGGGCCAATTGACTGCGGGCCGAGTTTGCGACGCAGAGGAACAGGACCTTGTGGCGGGTCACGGGAGCTCCCGGTAGGTGGTGGCGCGCCTAACGTATGTGGGCCACTTGCAGCCGCGCAGTGTCCCGACATGCGCGATCCGGCCGCGACATGCTACTTGCTCTCATTCGGCTTGGCCGCACCTGCTGAGCCACCCCTGCTGAGTTGCACTGCCGGAGCACCGATGGGACGCATCTTCGAGACCAGAAAGGCGACGATGTTCAAGCGGTGGGACCGCATGGCCAAGGCCTTCACCCGGGCGGGCAAGGAGATCACCATCGCGGTGAAGGCGGGGGGGCCGCTGCCAGAAAACAACTCGGTGCTGCGGCGGGCGATCCAGAACGCCCGCGCCGTGAACATGCCCAAGGACAAGATCGAGAGCGCCATCAAGCGCGCCGCCGGCCAGGACGCCCACGACTACCAGGAAGTGATCTACGAAGGCTACGCGCCCCACGGTGTCGCGGTTCTGGTCGTCGCCGCGACGGACAACCCCACGCGCACGGTCGCCAATATCCGCCTGCACTTCAAGAAGGGTGGCGGAAATATGGGCAACAGCGGGAGCGTCGCTTTCGTGTTCAACCGCATGGGGGTCTTCCGGCTCTCGCCCGAGGGCATCGACCAGGATGACCTGGAGCTCGAGATGATCGACTTCGGCCTGGAAGAGATGGGCGAGATCGAGAGCGACGAGGGCCAGCCGGTCCTGGTGCTGCGCTGCGCCTGGGGCGACTTTGGTGATCTGCAGAAGGGCCTGGAGAAAAAGGGCCTGGAGACCATCTCTACCGGCGCCGAGTACATTCCCACGAACACGGTGGAGCTGGAAGAAGCCCAAGCCACCGAAGTGCTGGCCCTGGTCGATGCCCTCGAAGAAGACGACGATGTCCAGGACGTCTTCCACAACTTGAAGTAGCCGCGAGCGCCCCGCCTGCTTCGGGGCGGTGGCACTAGGTCCGTGGGTCGGAATCCAGCGCCGTGCGCACGTGCGCCAGCAGGCCTTCGGGCGAGTAGGGCTTCTGGAGCAGGTGGATGCGCTCGGTGGTGTGGGTGAAGCGAGCCATGGTCTGTGCGCTGAAGCTGGTCGCGAACAGGACCCGCACATGGGGGAGCCGTTTCCGCAAGCGGCCGGCCAGCGTCACGCCGTCGCCGCCCTTGAGGATGGCTTCGGTCAACAGCAGGTCGAAAGCGTCTTCGCTGGCGACGACAGCTTCGGCTTCTTGCATCGACCCGACCTTTCGCACCGTGTAGCCGGCGGCGGAGAGGACCTGGGCTGCGATGTCGGCCACGGTGGGGTGTTCTTCGACGACCAGGACCCGCTCGGTTCCGCCCTGGCGGGGCGCGGCCGGCACGGACGGCTGCGGCGCGGTGTCCGCCCCTTGCTGGGCGACGGGGAGGTACACCGTGAACGTGCTGCCCTGGCCCGGCTGGCTGGCCAGGTCGATGGCCCCGCCAGATCCGACGATCACCCCGCGGGCCGTGGACAGACCCAGACCGGTGCCCTTGCCGCGGTCCTTGGTTGTAAAGAAGGGTTCGAAGACGGTAGGGAGCTGGTCGGCGGCGATGCCGGTGCCCCGGTCTTGTACCGAGAAACACGCAAAGCGCCCAGGGGTGAGTCCCAGGCGTCCGGACTCGGCCGCCTCGACATCACGCACGAAGGTGTGGATCTGGACCCGCCCGCCCATCTTCGATGCATCGCGTGCGTTCGTGACCAGGTTCACCAGGACCTGTTCCACTTGGAGTGGATCGACGAAGGCCGGGTCGCTTGCTGGCGAGGCGAGGTCGATGTCGAGTTCGATGTCCGCGCCCAGGATCCGCCGAAGCATGTCGGCAGAGTCGCGCACCAGATCGTCGAGCAACACCGGGACTGGATGGAGGTCCGCGCGGCGGCTGAAGGCCAGGAGCTGTGCGGTCAGGGCCGATGCGTCTGTGGCCGCTTTGACCAGTCGCATGGCCATGTGGACGGCGGCTTCATTGGCGCCGGCGGCCTCGCCCAGCATCTCGGCGTAGCAGAGGATGACGACAAGTTGGTTGTTCAGGTCGTGGGCGACGCCACCAGCCAGCTCGCCCAGGACTTCCATCTTCTGGAGATGGCTGACCTGCAGTTCCAGGGAACGCTGGGTGCTCAGGTCGATGAGGCTGCCGCGAAAGCGCTGTTCGGGGCCGTTTTCGAGGAGCACCAGGCGAAACTCGGTCTCCACCGTCCGCCCGTCGGGGCGCTGCACATGCCACTGGCAGTGCGGCTTCCACCCGGCGACGGCTTCGGTCATCAAGGCGGAGAGCAGCGCTTTGGAGGGCCTGCCACCGGTCTGCTGTGGGGTGCTCAGGCTGAGCAGCTTGGTGCTGAGCAGTTGATCCATGGACAGGTCGAAGAGCGAGACTGCGGCCGCGTTGCCGTCGAGGAAGCGACCATCCGCGTCCAGCAGCACGATGGCGTCGGGCGCGTTCTCGACCAGACCGCGGAAGCGCTTTTCGCTGGCCTTGAGGTTGCCGAGCAGCAACAGGCTGCCCAGCGTCTCGCCCACCCGTAGACTGATACCGTCCAGGATGCGGTGTTCTTCGGCGGTGAAGACGTGGTCGCGACTGCAATGATGGATACCGAGCATCCAGGGGTGGCCGACCCTGGGGCGGACCACCGTGAGAAGCTGGGACCGGACGTGAAATGCCGTGGCGATCTGCGGCGGGATGGCCCGTCCAGACTGGCTGTCGAAGGCGAGCGGGCCATTGGTCGCCAGCGCTTCTCGGAACAGGTCCGCGGTGGGCTGGTCCAGCGGGACCTCTACGTCGAGGGTGAAGGCCCCGGGCCATTCTGCACGGGTTCGCTCCATGGGGACCGACCAGGACGGTGTCGTGGGGTCGCAGGGATGCAACAGCCAGGCGCGGTCGCAGGGGAAAAGGTCAAGGATCTCGTCGAGCAACTGCGTGAGCAGCTCGGGCAGGTCGACTTCCCGGCGGAGGACTTCGCCGATCCGCTCCATGGCGTCGAGGTAGCGGAAGGCTGCGTTCGTCGCGGACGATGTCTCCAGGTCACGAATACGCTGCTGCAGCGCCTTGATCTCGGCGTGGAGGCTGGCTTGCGGGGTGGTCTCGATGTTCATGGGGAGATGTTCATAGGGATCTGAGCACGCTTTGGGTAGATCTCAACATAACATGGGATTTTTCTGGGTTGAGGAGAGTCAGTCGCCGGCACTGGCCTGGGGTGGTCCCTGTGCGAGCACCGGCCCATCATCGCTCTCTGGCCTTACGATGGCACAGTCCAGCTCCATCAACAGCTCGACACCGCTCAGGCGGGCGGTTCCCTGGGTGATGGTGCCGGTAGGGGTACAGCGGAGGTCTTCGGGATGGAGGCCGTCGCCGCCGGACACGCGCTTCAGTCGCTGGCTGGCCTTGGCGAGGAGCGCGTCTGCGTGGGCTTCTGGGGCATCGACCACCAGCAGCGGGGTGGAACGCACCACCCAGACGGTGCCATCGTCGGACAGCTTGCGAGGCTTGCTCCAGGTGAGGATGGGATCGGTCGCACTGATGCAGGCGTCGAGCCGGTCGGCCCGGCCGAGCAGGTCGGTGGCTTCGGTCAACAGCGCGTCGACCCGAAGCTCGGACTGGGCGGTCCACGTCTTGTTGCCACGGCGCCGTGGCGGGCTGTAGTCGACCCAGGTCGTGGTACAGGTCGCGGTTGCGGCGCCCAGCGCGCGGTCTGTTTCTTGTCGCAGCGCCTTGGCGGCTGCGTCGGCGCTCGCTTCGGTGACGTGGATGTCGATGCGCATCACGGCCCGGTCAGGCGGTACGACCACGGCGTGGTCCAGGCGCGAGTAGTCACCGGGCGTGGTGGGCCCGGTCTGGCCTCGCCATTTTGATTCGGAGTAGCTGCCGATGTCGGACTCCAGACCAGACCCGGACCCACAGGCATAGGCAGCGACGACACCGAGCAAGGCGAGATGGTTGGCGCGCATATTGACTCCCGTGCGGGAAGTGTAGGCCATCGCGGTTCACAGTCCGTCGAACCACCGCTGTTGCTCGGCGCTGAGTGCGCCTTGGGCGGCCAAGCTCGCGGCCACCTCGCGACAGGCTTCCTGCCCCTGCAGCATGCCGCGAATCGCCTCCCGAGCGGCGCGAGCGCCTTGTCCAAGCTCCAGGGCCGCCTTTGCCTCGACGCAGCGCAGATCGGCCGGCATGGCCCGGTCGGGCTCGCCGTGCAGAGGTTCCAGACGATCCAGGATCGCAGCGGGCTCGGCGCGCTTTTCCAACAAGGCGACGGCCAGGCGCGCGGCGCGAGGGTCGGTGGGATCCGCCTGGTTCAGGCTTTGCAAGGCCGCGTCCTGGTCCCCGGTGGCCAGGTAGACCCGGGCTCGTAGCCAGGGCAGGTCCGCGCTGTCGGGCTGGGCCTGGGCCGCCCGGCTGATGAGCTGTACGAGCAGCTCGGAGGGCGGGTTGGTCGCGCAGTCCAGCGCGATGATGACGGTCAGGCGCTGCAACCAGCCGTCCTCGGGGGACAAGTCCGACAGGCGGCGCAGCTCGCTGAGCCAGCGGCC
>JAADHA010000003.1 GCA_013152105.1 Oligoflexia bacterium
GGCCCACGCCGCGAAGATCTGCGCGTCCTGGGCGGAGCGTCGCTGGTCGGCGCCCGAGGCCAGGGGCACCACCCGATCCAGCGCCGCCGCGGCGGATGCCCGAGCCCGTGGCTGTCGGCTGTCCAGGCCGTGGAGCTGGGCGCGAGAACGCATGACGTGGGCCTGTCGACCCAGGGTGGTGTTGCCGCTAGCCTTGGCCAGCGCGCTGGCATCAGCCAAAGAACGTCGTGCAGCTTCGAACAGACCGACATCGAGCTGCACCTGGCCACGTGAACAGAGCGCCAGCCCCTCGGCCCCTCGATCACCCCGGGCCTGGGCATCCGCCACCCCTCGGCGAGCCGCGTGCAGAGCCTTGGCCAGGTGACCACTCAACGCGATGTCCTCGGGGCTGGGCCCCACGGCTGCCTTTGGCCTGTCGCCTGCCGCCACAGCGGCGCGCTGACGAAGGCCCTCGGGATCGGCCTGACGAGCCCACCCGGCCAGTGCGAACTGCTCGGCCGTGAGACTGTAGAGCCCGTCCACTTCGCGGACCATTCCGCGGCTCTGGAGCTGCGCCAGGGACAGCTCAGGCGGCAGGCGAGCCACCGCCTCGATCGTGTGAAGGTCGGCCGGTCCTCCCAGCGCGGCGAGCGCTCCCAGAACCTCGACTGTGTCTAGATCGAGGCCCGTCAGATAGTGATCGACGGCCGGACCGAGGGCGGGGTCCGGGGGAAGCTCCAGGCGCGCGCCGTGCGTGTGGGCTTGTAGCAGTGGCGTCAACAAGGCTGGCAGGCCGCCGGTCCACCGGTGCAGACGCTCGGCCTGGTGCGCGGGGGCATCGGTGAGGGGCGCGGCGGCGACAACGGTCCGTCGGACATCTGCGACTGAGAGCGGCTCCAAGATGGCCCGGCACAAGGCAAGGCCGGGCGGGACCTGCACCGGCGCCTGGGTCAGCACGACGATCCCTGGCTGTGCCGCGGCGCGCGCCACGGCCACCTTTGCCGCGGCATCGTCGCCCGGCTCGACCACGGTCAAGCCCCGCCGCGAGCCCGCCGCTCGGACGACTCCAGCCAGCCAGGACCGGCCCACACCCATGGGTCCGCCGACCTGGATGATCACAGAGCCGCGTCCAGACTCGGCCCGGTTCAGGCACTCGGTCACTCGGCGCACGATCTTGCCGCGGCCGGCCAGCGTCAAGCCGCCACCCCCGCCCTTGGGGCGAGCCAGCGCGGCAGCCGCGGCCTGGGCGTCAGGGAAGCGGGCCGAGGGCTGTGGCGCCATCAAGCGCAGGACTACGGCCTCGAGGTCCGCTGGAAGCTCGGGGTCCCAACGGGAGGGCGGAGGCACCGACTGTCCGGGCAGCCGACCCTGGCCTTCAAAGGGCCGGTGCCCGGTGAGCAAGACATAGAGGGTGGCCCCGATCCCATACAGATCGGTGCGGGGGTCGACTTCGCCCCCCTCGAGCTGTTCGGGGGCCGCATAGGCGATGGTCCCGACCACGACTCCGACCAGGGTCTGCTTTGTCTCTTGCAGGTCCTTCACGACTCCAAGATCGGACAAGACGACCCGCCCGTCGGGATCGACCAGGACGTTGCCCGGCTTGATGTCTCGGTGGACCAGGCCGACCGCGTGAAGGGCGCCGGCGGCCTCGCACAAGGACTGGCCGATCGTCCGGGCGCGAGCGTAGCGTTCGGCGGGTGGACGTTGGGCCAGCTTGTCGGTGTAGACCCGAAGATCGCTGCCCTCTACGTGGTCCATGACCAGGTAGGGGCGGCCATGCCAGAGACCGTGCCCGCGATAGCGCACCACGTTTGGGTGGTTCAGCTTGGACAAGGCCCGGACCTCGCGCTCGAAGCGTGCCAGCAGGGGCGGCGTGAAGCTGCCGTCCTGTGGACCCGCCCCCGGAAGGCACAGGTCCATCCACTTCACCGCGACCGGCTCGCCACCAGGAGCACGGCAGAGATACACCGCCGCCATGGCGCCGCGACCGACCAGGCGTTCGGTCACATAGGGCCCGATGCAGACCGGGACATCGGTGGAGATGGGCACGAACTCGCTCTGAGGACTCTAGGTGTGGATCAAAGCAGCGGTGGGCCGAGCAGACGTACAACCGAGGCCAGGTGGCGAAAGGCGACCCCGCGGTCGGGCGGGAGCGTGGCCAGCAGACCACGGGCGATGGCGGCACCGGACTGACGGGCTCGGTCGGCTTCGTCGGGATCCTGGGCGATCTCAGAGAGCAGTGACCAGCCGTGAAGCGCCCAGGTACGGAATTGGAAGCTCTCGGCGGTTCGGCAGGCCAGCCGCAGGACGGGCAAGGCCGCGGCGTCGTCACCCAGGGCGTGCCATGCATTGGCCAGCAGGAGCAGCAGCTCGGTGCGACGAGGGGCGTAGAGGTGGTCCACCGCCCCGGCGGCCTCGGCCAGCACCAGGCGGGCCTCGTCACGGCACTGTTGCAGGGCCAGGGCCCGCGCCAGCAGAGCCGCCACCGAGGGTCCGAAGGACTCGGGGTCGGCCCGCGCCGCGGCGGCACGCGCGGCCACCAGGTGCTGCTCGGCGTTGCTGGGATTGTCCTGTTTCAGGTCGATGCGGGCCAGGTGGAAGCGGATGGGGACCTCTTCCTCGGCCATGCCCAGCTCGCGAGCGATGTCAAGTGCCTGGTCCAGGTCGGCGCGCGCCTGCTGGAGCGCTCCTCCGTCCAGGCGAGCCATGGCACGAGCGCGCAGGGCGCTGGCCTCGACCACCCGGTAGACCAGGTCCCGGGCCAACGCGACGGCTTCATCACCCCGGGCCTCGGCGGCCACCAGTTCGCCGCGCCAATACAAGACCTCGGACAGGTTGCAGAGCACGCTGGCGCGGGTCTTCTTCTCGCTGAGCGAGCGCAGCAGTTCTTCGGCTTCGGACAGACCAGCGATGGCCGAGGCGAGCTGTCCCTTGCTGGCCTGGACCACGGTGAGCGCCAGCAGGATTCCCGCGCGCCCGGCCGCCATGCTGGGACTCACCGTGCCGACCAGACCCTGACTGGCCAAGTGCTCGCAGCCGTCGAGGTCCCCGCGAGCAAAGGCTGCCCCCGCCAGGGCGTGAAGCGCGCGCAGCTCCAGGCCGCGATCATGACGCATGCGCGCCTGCACCAGCACGTCGCGGATGGCGCGCTCACCCTCGTCCGCCCGGTTGAGGCGACGCAGCGTCGTTCCGTATTGCACAGTTGCTTCGCCTGCGATGCGGTCCTGGCCCAAGGACGTCGCCCGCCGGCGCAAGGTGTCCAGCGCGCGGGCGGCTTCATCCCACTCGCCCTGGTTGTAGCGCAGCTCGGCTTCGACCTGGTCCAAGGCCAGCAAGGCGCGCGCCTGTTCATCTTCGGACAGGAGCTTGGCGGCTTCGGTCTGGACGGCCCGTGCCCGCTTGACCAGGGCACCCGCTTCGGTCAGCAGCGAACGCTCCAACAGGCCCACGGCTGCCTGCACCAGGTAGGTGAAGGCCCGGGCGGCGTCCCCGGCCTGGTGGAAGTGCTCGCCGATCGCTTCGGCCGCCACTGGGCTCTCGGCGTAGCGCAGCTCCAGACCGGCGCCCAGGCGTCGATGCAGGCACTTCCGAGCGTCGACCGGCAGGTCGTCGTACACGACGTCGGCGACCTGGCGCTGGGCAAACGCGACCCGGCTCTCCAGCGCCCCGCGATGCTCGACCAGCAGGCCCGCGTCGATCACCTGGTCGAGGGCGTCCATCCACCGATCTTCGCCATGCAAGGGCATGATCGGCGCGGGCTTGATCGGCCCTGTGTCCGCGGGCTCGGACGAGATCTCGGTCGGGTCGTCTCGTTCCTGCTGCGCGGTCTCCTGTTCGGCGCCCAGCTCTACCACGTCCAGCAACACTTCAAGGTCCAGCTCACGCCCAGCGACGGCGCAGACTTCCAGCAAGGCGCGACCATCGTCGCCAAGGGGTGACAGGCGCTGTCGGATGGCCTGACGCAGGCCGGGCGGCAGCGCCAGTCGGTCCACGGTGAGGTGGGCGGGGTCGATGTCCAGCCGCCAGCCCCCACCTTCGCGGGCCGCCAGCACACCACGCTGCATCAGCCCGCGCACGAACTCGACGACGAAGAGCGGGTCGCCACTGGTCTGATGGTAGAGCAGGGCCGCCAGCGTCTGTGCACCCGTGCCGGGACCGACCAGTTCCGCCATGAGCTGAACGACATCGTCGCTGGACAGCGGGTCGAGGGTGAGCACCCGGGGGTGAAGGCCCAGGTCCCGACCGGCTCGGAAGGCTGCATAGGTCGACGACTCGGTGGCGTCGTCGTCAAAGCGATGTGCTTCGGCACGGGCTGCGCCGATCACCAGCAAGGGTTGACCATCCCGCGTGACCAGGGAGCGGACCAGGAAGGCGAGCAGGTCGATCAGCGGGGCGGGAGCGTCGTGAAGATCGTCCAGGGCGATGATCTGCGGGCCCCGTTCCAGCAGGCGGTTGATGGCCGTTCGGACCCCATCGTAGAGCAAGTAGCGAGCGTCTCCCGGCAGCCGACCCCGGCCTCGGGCGAAGCGCGTGATCGCGCGCGCCAGCTCAGGAGGGACTTCGCCGCCCAGCTCGCGACCGATCTCGCGAGAGAGGCGCAGCAGCGCTTCGAAGGAGCCTTCTGTGGCCGAGACCCGGGCCATGTAGACCGGCAAGCCCCGATGACGGGCGTCCGCGACCACGGCGCTCAGGACCCTTGATCGGCCCCGTCCTTCGACCCCCTCGATCAACAGCACGCCGCCCTCGCTGCGGGTCAAGCGCGACACGGCTTCGCCCGCCGCCGACAAGGTCTCGGCCCGACCGACCAGGGGCGGCATCCAGGCTTGGGGACCGGGAAGGCTCTCGGCGTCCGTCTCGGGTTCGTCGACCAGGAGGATCTCCAGCACCTCGGCCGCGGACTGGAAGCGATCTCGCGGCGACTTGGCCAGCAAGCGCAGGCAGATTTGTTCGAGCTGTGGCGGAACGTCGGGGACCAGTGTCGACGGAGGGATCGGCACCTGGCTGCGGTGCAAGTCCAGGTAGCCCGCCATGTTCTTGGCGGCGAAGGGGCGCCGGCCGGTGAGCATGGCATAGAGAATGACACCCAGACTGTACAGATCCGAGCGGTGGTCGATCGGGTCCCCAGCGATCTGTTCGGGGCTGGCGTAGGCCCAGGTCCCAACCAGGGTCGTGCTCACCATGGGGTCGTTGCTGGGGTCGAGGTCCTTGACGATGCCGAAGTCGGTCAGCTTGCAGGTCCCGTCCTTGGTGATGAGCACATTGCTGGGTTTGAGGTCTCGGTGAACCAGCCCCCGCCGCGACAGGTGGCCGAGCGCCCGCGCGAGTTGTACCAGGACATCTTCCACCCAGGGCCACCGGACTTCGGCCGGGCGCTTCACCATGCGCCGGATCGCCAGGTGCAGGTCTACGCCATCGACGTACTCCATCGCCAGGTAGGGGTGCCCGTAGATGTCCCCCCAGCTCTCTACCCGGATGATGTTGGGGTGGTCCAGGCGCGAGAGGGCGCGAAATTCACGCCGAAAGCGCGCCAGGCCCGTGCGCATGCGGCTGGATTTGAGGATCTTGAGCGCGACGGGCTGGCCGCTGGGGTCCCTGGCCAGCAAGACGAAGGCCATGCCGCCCCGCCCCGCAGGGCGCTCGTAGCGGTACATGTCGACGAAGTCGCCCGGTCGCAAGACCAGCCCACCCATCTCGATCTCGGTGGGTACGCCTTTGGGGTCGCTGTTGGTGGATGGCTCAGTCACGACCCAAGCGTATCCCGAGTGAAGCAGAGCGTGCCCTCAGACGGACCATCGGCGGGCGAAACGTCCCTGCGCCCCCAGTTCGTGGTCCAGCAGGGCAGCCAGCGCAGAGGCCCGCTGTTTCGCGGGACCGACGGAATCTGGGGCACCACCGCGCGCCGTCAAGCGGGCGCACTCCAGCTCGAGCAGGCGTGTGCCAGTGCGCGGTACCAGGGCGTGCGCGCGCTCGATCGCCAGGGCGAGGCCGGGGTCATTGGTGATGGACAGGGCGCTGACCGCGTCCAGGGAGACCCGAGCTGCCACATGGGGCGGCGTGGAGAGGGTGGTGTCCAAGGCGGCCCAAGCCAGGGTGGCTGACTTGTCCGGCGCCTGGTGGGCCAGCGCCAGCGCCCACACAGCCAGCAGCCGTGTGTGCGCACCGTTCCGGTCGGGCGAGGATGGCCGTTGGGGAGCACCCGTGAGGACGTCTTCCCCAGGAAGAGGGGGGAGGATCGATCGCGCCATGTCATCGCAATTCAGCGCCAGCAAGGCTCGCGCCACCGGAAGCACAGCCAACAGCAGGGCTGGCGGCGTGCCCGAGGCGCGGGAGTGAGCAAGGTCTGCGGCTTCATTAGCGATCTGGCGAGCCTCGGCCACATCGGCCAGTGCCAGGAGGGCGCTGGCGGCTAAGCCCAGAGATCGGATCCGTGCCAGCAGGTGATCGCTCACTTGCGCCACGCGGTCAGACTCGATGGCCCGCTGATGGGCTTCGCGCAGACGGCCGTCTGCCAGACAGAGCTCGGCCTGACTGAGCAACACGGGCAGCAGGCTGGGGCCTTCCTCGAGCACCCGCAGTCGGCTGGCCACCCGGGCCAGACTCGCCATGGCCGCTTCTGGCGAAGCCGTCGCCATCGCGCACAGGACGAGGCCCGCCTGGGCACGCGCCGCGGTCCGCTCGCTGCCCGTCGCCTCGGCCACCTCGAGCACGCGGCGCCAGGTCTGGGTCGCGGTGTCCACTTGGCCCACCGACAGGCAGCAGCGCGCCAGGGCGTGGCCAACCGGTGCCCACATCGGGTCGCCGGCCGGCAAGGTCTCAAGGGCTCGCCCGAGGCGCTGCAAGGCGGCCTGTTCTTCGCCACGCGCCGCCAGCACCAGACCAACACCGCCGCGAGCACGCGCGAGCGCGACCGGGTCCCCCATCGCCTTGGCTTCGTTCAGCGCCCGAGTCCAGGCATCCTGCGAGCTGGTGAACTCACCCATGCGCAGCGCTGCCTGGCCTTGGAGGGACCACAGCGTCGAGGCCAGCCGCGAGCGCTCAGCCGAGTCCAGCCTGGTCTCTGCCTGTGGACGCACGTCGATGGCCCGCTGATGGGCTTCGCGCAGACGGCCGTCTGCCAGACAGAGCTCGGCCTGACTGAGCAACACGGGCAGCAGGCT
>JAADHA010000619.1 GCA_013152105.1 Oligoflexia bacterium
GAGCTGGCGGCCCGGTCGCTCCAACAGTTGCTTCGAGCCAGCCTGGACCGGCCCGAGGACAAGGAAGAGGCCCTGCGCTTCGCACCCACGGTGGGCGCGCTGGCGGCGATCCAGAGCGGCCGCGAGGAGACCTGGGAGATCGCCTGTGCGACCCGTCACGATGGCTGGCTTGCCGAGGCTCGACGATTCGTGACAGCGCCGATGTTCATGCTGGACTGGGAGTGGTTGGCCGTGTCACGCTTGGCACAGGACGCCGGCTTTGCCCTCCCAGGCGACGGCGCAGATGCCGATGTCTACCGTCCCTACGACCTGCTGGATGCGGCGGTGGGCGAACCCGGGACACTCGGCGATCGGCTCGGCCCACCCTGATCCACCGCGCGCGCAACACCCTTGCCTACCCGTGATCCGCGCCCTACGCTGCTTGCCATCACGCGACGCGCTGGCGCAAGCATCGGCCGACCGCCCCCGAGGAGTGCATGAACCACAACCTGCCCCCGACTGCTGTGCCCAATCGCCAGTCCCTGCTCGAATTGTTGGGAGCGATGGAACAGGCCAAGGCTTCCGATCTTTTCCTGAACGAGGGCAAGGCGCCAGCGGCACGAATCAATGGTCGGGTCCGGACACTCAACCACCCCCCGGTGGGCCGTGGCGACCTGATGTCGCTGTTGCAATCGGCCTTGTCAAAATCCGCGATGGAGCGCTTCAAGGCCAATGGAGATGTCGACGCCAGCATGGCCCTGCCCGACGGGCGGCGGTTTCGCCTCAACGCCCTCCGCGAGCAAGGTCGCATCGGCATCGTCGCCCGCGCTGTGCCGTCGGGCGCGATCTCCATCGACGAACTGGGCCTGCCCGAGGCAGCGCGCGTCATGGCCGACAACAACCGCGGCCTGGTGCTGATCACCGGCGCCACCGGCTCCGGCAAGTCCACCACCCTCGCGTCGATGATCAACTACATCAACGAGACGCGTGACGTACACATCGTCACCATCGAAGACCCCATTGAATTCGTCTACCACGAACGGCGCGCCCGGATCACGCAGCGCGAAGTCGGCATCGACACACCCGACTTCCACGCGGCCCTCAAGGCCGTCCTGCGCCAAAGCCCCGATGTCATCCTGATCGGCGAGCTTCGCGACAAGGAAAGCGTCCATGTCGCGATGCAGGCCGCGCTGACCGGCCATCTGGTCTTCGCTACGCTGCACACGGTCGACACCTCGCAGACCGTGCAGCGCATCATCAGCATGTTTCCCGAGCACATGCGCGATCAGGTCGCCCTGGACCTCTCCCTCAGCTTGAAGGGGGTCCTCTCACAGCGCCTGGTGCCCAAGGCCGACGGCAGCGGGCGCGTGGTCGTGACCGAGACCCTGGTGATCACTCCGCCGGCTCAGATGCTGCTCAAGGCCAAGGACATCGGGGACCTCCAGGACTTCCTCCGAACCTCGACCGACCAGCACACCCACAGCTTCAACTGGAACCTGCTCCAGCTCATCAACGATCGCACCATCACGGTCGACGTCGGCCTGGCCTATTCGACCCTGCCGGAAGAACTGGCGCTCAATGTCAAGGGCATGTCCAGCGGCTCTGGAACGGTCAAGGGCGTGCTGGAAGGCGGCGAGGCCGCTGGCTTCGACATGCAGGCCCTGCTCACCGAGGTCACCAAGCGTGGGGCCAGCGACCTCCACCTGACGGTCGCGCGGCCACCGATCCTGCGGGTCTCCGGTCAGCTCGTGCCGCTGGGCCGAGCCAACCTGACCGAGACCGACATGCGCATGCTGCTACACAGCATCATGACGGCTCGCCAACGCACCGCCTACGAACTCGAGCGCGAGCTGGACTTCGCCATCGCCCTGGACGAGGACCACCGCTTCCGGGTCAACGCCTACTTCCAACGTGGCGTGATGGCGGCGGCCCTGCGATCGATCGCCCATCAGGTGCCCAGCGCCGAAGAACTGGGGATCCCCAAGGTCGTGCTGGATATGGGCCTCAAGCCTCACGGGCTGCTGCTGGTGGTCGGCCCGACCGGTTCCGGCAAGAGCACAACCCTGGCCTGCCTGGTGGATCAGATCAACCGGACCCGCGCGGTCCGGATCATGACCATCGAAGACCCGGTCGAGTACGTCCACACCGGCGTAATGTCGACCATCGACCAACGGGAAGTCGGCGCCGACACCCTGAGCTTCTCCGCCGCTCTCAAGTACATCCTGCGCCAGGACCCCGATGTCATCCTGGTCGGCGAGATGCGCGATCTCGACACGATGAGCGCCTGCCTCACCGCGGCCGAGACCGGACACCTGGTGCTGGCCACCCTGCACAGCAACGAAGCGACCCAGGCCATCGACCGCATCGTCGATGTCTTCCCCTCCCACGCCCAGGGCCAGGTCCGTTCGCAGCTCGCGGCCTCCCTGGTCGGGGTTGTCGCCCAGCGCTTGCTCAAGCGTCGGGACAACCAAGGTCGGGTCGCGGCAATCGAGGTCCTGGTGGCCAACGCGGCCATCAAGAACCTGATTCGCGAGAACAAGATGCACCAGGCTGCGTCGATCATGGAGACCGGCAAGCGAGACGGCAACATCACCCTGGATAATGCCCTCGAAGATCTGCTGCGCAAGGGCAAGATCGACCGTGCAACCGCCATGCTCAACATGAAGGACAAGGCCAAGGTCTTGCAATCGCGGGGCGGCGGACCCGGCGGGCATCCGGGTTCCCGAGGGGGCTACGGTTCGAAGCGCTGAGGAAGCAGCCTGATCCCTGCTACCGAACCTCGGACATCTTTAGCCCATCATCGTGCTCGCCACCGCGGCTGGTGGTTCCCTGGCGGGTGCGCGGGCCCACCCAGATATAGCCGTCGGCTTCCTTGACCGAGAAGCAGGACAGCGCACGGTTGGTGTCCGTCAGGCAGTCACCGTTTCGCACGTCGTAGCGCCAATTGTGGTAGGGGCAGGTCACGACGAAGCCGTCCAACTCGCCTTCGCCGAGGGGGCCGTTCTCGTGGACGCACTCGTCGTCGATGACGTAGAGCTTCCCATCGATGCGAAACACGGCGATGGGGACGCGGCCGTACTTGAAGGTGCTGCGCTCACCCTCGGCCAGGATGGAGCACGGAGCCACAGCGATGTATCCGTCCGCGTCGGGGTCCTCGGGCAGGTTCTCGAAGGCGGTCTTCAGGTCCTCTACCGAGTGGCCAGCCCCGCGCGATGCAGCGGGCTTGTCGCCCGATGCCTTGGCCACAGCGTGCTTGGCAAGACCGATTGGTCCCCCGTGTTTATCCAGCTTGCCCTTGAGGAAACTTCCGATGCCCACTTGGCCTCCTTACGCCTGATGGTGCGAGGCCAGGGCATAACCCCGTCATCGCGAACCGGCGCGCTCAGGGTCGTCTCAACGAAAGGGGGCGTGCGTCGACCCAGCCCCAGTCGAAGATGTACTCGCCATGGCCACGCCCAGCAGGATCACCGCGGCACCCACGCACTCCAGCAGGCTGGGCCACTCGCCCAACACGACTCCGACCAGCAGCGTCGCTCCGGCTGGCTCCAGCAATACGACCAGGGCCACCACCGCGGCGGGCAGGTAGCGAACCGCATAGTTGAGCCCGATGTGGCCGAGAAGCTGTGGACCCGCCGCCAAGCCCACCAGGGCCGCCCACTCCACGCCGCTCCAGCCGTGCAGGGCGATGGGCCGCTGTGTGGCGACGGGGACGACCAGGATCACCACCAGCAGCCACATGGCCGCCGTTCCACTGACCAGGGTTCCATATGACCCGATCCCCACGCGCTGGCGCACCGCACGCCCAATGACCATGTACACGCCGGCCAACACACCGCCCACCACCGCCAGGCCATCTCCCAGCAGGCCCGGTGCCACGCCTGCGCGCGCCCCAGCGGCGACCATCACGCCCACGCCGAGCAAGGCCACACCCAAGCCCAGCCAGTATCGGCCGGCCGGTCGAGCGCGGAGCACCGCCCACTCCAGCAGGGCAGTCCAGACCGGCGAGAGGCAGACCAGCACGGTGCTGCGCAGGACGCTGGTGTGGCGCAGGCTCTCGAACCAGGTCCAGAAGTGTAGCGCCAGCGCCAGGCCCGCGAACGCCGTCAGGGCCACGTCGCGGCCACGTACCCGGCGCAGGGTTGGCAAGAGCAGCAACGCCACGAGAGCGCAGCGCCAGAACGCTGCGGCGGGCGCGGGCACCGACGGTGCCAGGCGGACCAGCACGGCCGCCGCCGAGATCGCCGTGATCGCCACCACCAGGGCTGGAAGGACCAGCGGCGGGCGCGTCATCGGGACCGGCGACAATTGGACTCCATGGGCGGGGCCAGAGATGGATGCTTGCCTGGACCGTCCCATACGGGTAGCCACAGGCACGTCCCACCCGCCAGCTATCTGCACTCCCAGGTAAGTCCATGAAGCACTTCATTCTGACCCCGCTGCTCTCGTCCGTCGTTCTCGCCCTGGTGATGGTCTCCGCCTGTGGAAACAACGACAACGCTTCAAAGGCTGGACCGACCCAGACGGCATCCACGTCGTCGGCTCCCGCAGCCAAGCCCCCCGCCGCCAGAAAGGCCAGCGAAAAGATCCAGGGTACCTGGAATATCGTCCTGGGCGACGACGAGAAGCGCCAGGTCGAAGTCCTCAAGCTTGCGCTGAAGGACCCGGCCCCAACCGAAGTCGAGCTCACCGCAGCCAAGCTCAACGACGACGAAAAGATGATGGTGTCCCTGCTGGGGGCGGCGCGGGCCAAGAACCCATCCGACCCCAAGATCAAGAAAATGCAGGCCGCTGCCGACGGGCTGGGCCAGGCTACGGTCCAGATCACGGCCACGGGCATGACCTTCACGGCAGGCACCGTCAAGGAAGACTCGACCTATACCGTCGACTCCGAGACCGACAACGTCGTCAAGGTCAGCTCAACCTTGCAGAGCAGCACGGATGGCAGCCCCACAGCGACCCAGCACGCCACCTTGACCCTGACCAGTGACGACACACTGGAGATGGTGGATGACGCCGACGCCACGAAAAAGCAGGTCTTCGCGCGCAAGAAGTGATGCACTAGACCTGGAATCTAACGCCCTCGCAGCCCGCCAATTCCCACTTGACCATGAACTCGATCGTGGGCTGACTGTACTGTTCGTCCAGGTCGTCCCACGGGTAGGGGTCCATGCAGACGACCTGGTCGTCCACGCGTTCGACCAGCAGCCAGTGAGCCCCGACGGGGCGACCTGGGAAACGGTCGATTATCCGGACCAGCCAGGGAAGGTTGCTGGCGAATTGGTGGCGGCGGGCAAGCTGGATGCGACCGGCGCGGTCCTCACCGAGCTGCGTGGTGAAGTGGTCGGGACCAAAGAGCGCGCCGAGGAAGTCGGTGATGTCGGCCAGGCGCTCGCCTGATCCCATCCGCGCGGCGACAGCTTCGACCAGGACACCGCCCAAGGCATCGGGATCGGCGTCATCAGGCGCGTCGCGCAGGGCCTGCACGGCGGCCGCGACGCCCGCGTCATCGGGCAGGTGACCGGCGTCGGCGAGAAGAAAGATCCAGGTTGCCAGTGCAATGTGAAGCTGACCGGACTTGGAGTCGGTGAGGGCTGCGGCGTTGGGCATGGGTTGCTCCTTCTGGGGCTCCGGTCATAGCACGATAGGGGCCGAGCCAGGGCCGAGCCCCGGTGGAGGTGCGGTGTTCGAGGACGAGCCAGCAGACCTCGGCGACGCAGTGATCGCGGTGCTATGCGGGTCGCGCCCACAAGGGCTGGCACCGCGAGCGCTGGCCGCCAGGCTACGGCAGCGGCTGGCCCCTCGAGGCTGGACCGTGCGACAAGTCTTCCAGGGTCTGCCCCCAGGACGACGGCCTCCGCTGGATCCCGGCGCCGGCGTGGCCGCCGAGCAGCGCGCCCTGGATGAAGTCCGCGGCGTGCTCGACGAGCTGGTGCAGAGCGGGCAGGTGCTCCGCCAGCGTGCCCACGTCCGCTACACCCTGAACACCAAGGGCTCCCGCCTGTTTGAGGTCGACGTCTATCGCCTGAGCTGACTTGCCAGCCCACTTGCCAGCCCATTTGCCAGCCCATTTGCCAAGGCCGACCGGTCTCGCGCGGGCTACAGCAGGCGCCATGCCGGTTCTGTCCTTGCTGTCCATCGCGCTGCTGCTGGCCGCTGCCCAGGCAGCGCCTCAGGCCCCGACCGCGCCACCGCTGCCCGACGACGCCGCCTTTACCACCGCCATCCTGGCCGAGCTTCGCCAGCAGAACCCCGACGCCGCCACCCTCTTTGAGCAGGCCCAGGCCGCCCGAGACCAGGGCGAGTTGTCTCGGGCCGGCCAGCTCTACGGCCAGGTCACCCAGCTCCTGCCCGCCTCGGACCACGCCTGGAGGCGTCACTGCGTCGTTCTCCAGGACGCCGGAATGCGAGACCAGGCCCTGCCACGCTGCCGCACCGCCCTCGACCTCAACCCGCGTCCCGAGAACCGGGTCGCCCTGGCCTACACCCTGCTCGATGTGCCATCGGGCGAGGGCGCGAGCGCTGCCGACCGAGCCGAGGCTCGTGACCTGTTGGAGGCCGCACGTGCCGTCGCTCCCGACGACCCCACAAACGCCCGCCTGCGCTGCAAGCTGGCCATGGACCAGGACGACATCGACCTGCTGCGGGTCTGCGTGGCCGATCTGGATCGCGTAGCCAAGGACCAGGTGATGACCAGCTTCTACGCCTGGTCTCTGGCCTTCCGCGAGCATCGCTGGCGGGACGCCCTGCACGCCCTGGACCAGGCCCAGGCGGCGGGCATGCCGGGCGCCGACGCCGAGAGCTTCCGCGCGCTCACAAGAAAGGCTCGACCCCGGTGGACCGTCTGGGGCCCGGCCCTGGGGATCGGCGCAGTCCTGGGAGCGGCCGTCTGGCTGATCGGCGGAGCCTGGCGAAGACGGGCCACAGCGAGACACACTCCTACTACCTTGTAGCCTGCATGGTGAAGGTGAACCTGTGCAGCCACTGCCGGGTCGGGTTGGGTCGGGTCGGGTCTTGAGTTCAGCGTTCTCCCTCCCCCGCCCCGCCTGGCCCTGCGGGGGTTTCTCCACCTCCACGCGCCCTCGGAGTTGGCCGAACAGCACCGCTTCGGATGCACCAGAAAGGCGATGACCGTGCTGGTTGTTG
>JAADHA010000536.1 GCA_013152105.1 Oligoflexia bacterium
CAGCGCTTTGCTCAGCGCCAGCAGCAGGCCCACACCCGCCACCGCGCCGACCGCGGCCGCCATGGGGCGCAGCGCCTGACCCACCAGCGCGCGCCCCGGTGAGGCCGTCATCAACACGCTCTGCTTGGGGCGTGCAAAGAAGCCATCGCGATCCAGAGCTTGACAATCGGCGCCGCGTGTCTAGAATGCGCACCCCAAGGGGATCGCCGCTGGCTCGGCACGGTGCCGGCCGGCGCCGGGCTCGCCCAGAGCAGCGTGCAGTGCCAGAACGAACGCGCTACCGGCGGCCAGTGATGGGAATGTCCAGGAGAGGAAGGGCGCATGGAGTTCAAGGTTGGCGACAAGGTGGTGTACCCCGCACATGGTGTTGGGGTGATCAAAGCAGTCGATACGCTCGACTTCGAAGGTGACCGCTACACATTCTACGTGCTTACCATCCTGGATAACGGCAGCACCTTCCGGGTGCCCGTCCAAAATATCAGCGCAATCGGCATGCGCCGCGTCATCTCGATGATGCAGGTGGAAAAGGTGTACGAGGTCCTGCGCGACCGTGACGTGCCGGCGGATAACCAGACATGGAACCGCCGCTATCGTGAATACACCAACAAGCTCCAGACCGGCGATCCGATCGAGGTCGGCAAGGTCCTGCGGGACCTCGCGCTCCTCCGGCAGACCAAGAACCTCTCCTTCGGCGAACGCAAGATGTTCGACAAGGCCAGCCGCCTGCTCATCCAGGAGATCGCCTTCGCCAAGGACACCGACGAACAAAGCGTCGAGACCGAACTCAATGAGATCTTTGCCAGCGACAAGGCCTGAGCCAGGCACCCTGCCCACTGCTGTGCTCCGTTGGAGGCGACCTGACTTCCCCGCGTATCCGGCTCTACTTCGCGCCCGGCCAACCACTGGACCTGGCCCAGGTACGTCTGGCGCTCTTCGCCACGCTGTGGGCCCAGCATGAAGGCGGCACGATCGTCGCATCCACCGAGAACCGCGCCGCGCTGGACGATCTGGAGTGGTTGGGCATCGAACCCGACGAGATGGCCGCTCCCATCGACAGCCGCCGCGCCACGGACGTCGCCGACCAGCTCGTGCAGGCCGGCACCGGCTTTCGCTGCCTGTGCAGCTCCAGCGAACTCCGCGAGATGCTGGTCAACCCAAACGCCTTTCCTGAACCCGTAATCTACGACGGCCGCTGCCGGAAGCTGTCCGCGGTAGACCGCGCCGCCCTCGAAAAGATGGGGCGCAAAGCACGGGTTCGGGTAGTGGTCCCCGAACAGCCAGACTCCATTCCGGGGATCGATGCCATCGCCCCTGTCGCGCACTTCACAATTGTCGAAGCCGACGGCAGCCCGACGCCCCTGTTCAGCTCGGTGCTCTCCGCCCGTGACGCCAAGGCCAACAGCCTCCTGATCGACGGCCGCCGCGTCCCCGAGCTCGCCCACTGGCTGATGATCGCCCGAGCACTGGGCTGGGACCTGCCCACCTTGCGCATCCTTCCGCCATGGCTCAACGGCAACGGGCAGTCGATTGGCAGCGCTACCGATGGGCTGACCATCTCAGAGCTGCGGGCCCGTGGCTTCCACCCTGCCGCCCTGTTGCGCTGCGCGGCCAGCGCGGGCTGGGATCCGGGCAAGGCGACCACCCTGCAAGAAATGGTGGCCGCCTTCGACCTGCAGTCGATGTCGCCGGACTCACCCGTGCTGGAGATGAGCCAGCTCCTCCAGCTAAATGGCGACACGCTGCGCGCCTTGACCGAGACCGACCTGGTCCAGGCCATCGGCGAACATCTGGAGCGCAAGGGATACCCCTTTACCGACCGAGACCCCACCTGGCAGCGGCGCTTCACCAAGATCGTGAGCAAGACCATGGCGACGCTGTCCGACACCGAGCTTTGGGCCAGCCTGCTGCTCACCTCGACCGCCGACTACGACCGAGATGTCGCCCGGGTGCTCCGATCCCCCACCACCCAAGCGCTGATCACTGAATTCGAAAAGGCCGTCGACTCGGTCGACAACAACGGCGAAGACGCCCGCTCCTGGCGCGTTGCCTTGGCCGACTTCCGACGCGACGCCTCGGCCCCCGGCCGCGCCCTGGCGACCATCCGCCAAGTCCTCACCGGGCAACGCGAAGGGCCGGCTCTACCCCCGATCCTCGCGCTCCTCGGCGTCGAGGGCTGTCGGCAGCGCCTGGAAAAGGCCCGCCGTTACGCCACCAGTTGAGCAGATCACCGCCATGTCCGAGCTCCGCCTCTACAACACCCTGACGCGCACCATCGAGACCTTCCAGCCCGCCGAGCCGGGCAAGGTACGGATGTACGTCTGCGGGATGACCGTCTACGACTACTGCCACATCGGCCACGCCCGCGCGATGATCACCTTCGATGTGGTCTACCGCTGGCTGCGCGAGCGCGGGCTGGACGTCAGCTACATTCGCAACCACACCGATGTCGACGACAAGATCATCGCCTGCGCCGCCAAGCTGGGCCAGGACCCGTTGGCTGTGTCCGCGCGCTTCATCCTGGCCTTGGACCAGGATCTCGCTCGCCTGGGACTGGCTGCGCCGACCCTGGCGCCCAAGGTCAGCGATCACATCCCCCAGATCATCGCGATGATCTCCGCCCTCATCAAGCGCGGCCATGCCTACGACAGCGCCGGTGACGTGTTCTTCTCGGTCGAGAGCTTCAGCGACTACGGCAAGCTCTCCGGCAAGAAGGTCAGCGACCTGCGGTCTGGCGAACGAATCGCCGTCGACCCGCGCAAGCGCCACCCAGCGGACTTTGCCCTGTGGAAGTCCGCCAAGCCAGACGAGATTGCATGGGACAGCCCCTGGGGCCGGGGCCGGCCGGGCTGGCATATCGAGTGCTCGGTGATGGCGACCACGCACCTCGGCGACCGCTTTGACATCCACGGTGGTGGCATCGACCTGGCCTTTCCGCACCATGAAAACGAGATCGCCCAGGCCGAGTGTGCCACCGGCCACGCGCCCTTCGCGCGCTACTGGATCCACAACGGCATGCTGACGCTGGTGGACGAGACCGGCACGCCCGTGAAGATGAGCAAGTCGATCGGCAACGTGGTGCTGATTCGAGACCTTGTAGACCAGGTGCCCGCCGAAGCGATTCGGATCATGTACCTCGACAGCCACTACCGCAGCCCCCTGCCCTTCGGTCCCGCCAAGATGCACGACGCGCTAGTCGCGGCTGAGCGCATCTACCTCGCGCGCCAGGTCCTCGAACAGATCGTCCAGACCGAAACCACGGCATCCGCGGCCCAGACCGCCTCGGACCTGGGGGGCGACGCGCAAGACCTGTTCGACGCCGCGTCCAGCTTCGCCGAACGCTTCGGCCAGGCCATGGACGATGACTTCAACACCGCGCGAGCCATCGCCGAGCTGTTCGACCTGGTTCGGGTGGTCAACCGCTTCGGCAACCACAAGAAGTGGTGGAAGCGCAGCGCGGCGCTGGCTGGCCTCGCCCTGCAGGGTTTCGACCTGACGGGACGGGTACTGGGACTTGGCGGCCGCGACAGCAGCGACTTCTTCGCGGACCTCACCGACAAGCTCTTGCTGCGAGCGGGCCAGACCCGAGCCGACATCCAAGCCCATGTCGCCCAGCGAGAAGCCGCCCGCACCGCCCGAGACTGGGCGCTTGCTGATCAGCTTCGCGACACCCTGGATCAGATGGGCGTCGTCTTGATGGACTCGCCCGAGGGGACCCACTGGCGGATGCGCGTGACGCAGGTGCCCTCAGCCTGAGCAGCGGCGCTTCAGTTGATCCGCACCGCGGCGCAGCTCAACTCTTCGCCTGACTTCGTCGGGTCGGCGCAGGTCCACATGCGGTGGATGAAGGTCGTGCCAGCCAGAGGCATGCCGTCCATATTGGGTTCGGTCCAGGCGTGACTCCAGTGCCACCGCAGTTCCTTCTTGTGGTGCTTGACATCCACGATCTCGGGCTTCAGGCCGCGCTGAGGATCCGTGCCGTCGAACCACAGATCGTAGCTGTAGTCGCAGCCTTCCACCGGCGTCCGGCCGTCGTCACCGAGATACCAGAAGTTGACTTCCTGGCCAAAGGTGGCCTGGTGGATCAAGGGCACATGGGACAGGTCCTTGGGGTAGGGCGCGTCCGCCACCGGAGCCACGTCTCCGCTGTCCGTGCAGTGCTCCCACAGCAGCTCCTTGCTGCCGTCCCACTTGACGAAAGCGTTGGTGCCCACGGGATTGCTGTCCTCGACCCGCTTGCCCTTGTAGATCGTCATATAGTTGTCGGTGATCCGCAGGCGACACCTGCGCGCGTCCACCTTTGCGTAGAGCAAGCCCTGGAGCTTGTTGCCCAGGTTGTTGTTGTTCAGCTCAAACTGCTTCCAGTTGTCGGTGTCCTTGTACTTCGCCACATTCGCGGTCGCTTCTTCGATCGCCTTGGCGATCACATCGTCAGAGAGCGTGGGGTCGAAGGTCTTGATCACTTCGGCATTGCACTGCGCGCCACCAACCAGCAGGGCTTGGCACCAGTCCTTGGGGCGAGCTTCTTCGCGACAGGTCAATTCGTTGTCCTTCTCTTCGCAGCCATAGGTGTAGATATCGGAGAGTGACCCGACATTGTACTTGACCTTGAGCTGCCCATCCTCTTTGAAGAATTTCATGCGCGTCTTGTAGTCGGGAGCTTCCGTCTTGTCGGGCAGGATCTTGTAGATCACCCACTCGGTATCGGGCAGCGTTGCGATCGTCAGATCGCAGTTCGCCACCGCACCCGCCCCGCCCATGACGATGCCACTGCCCTTCTCTTCGCACGAGAGCAACACCAAGGGGAGAAGACAGATAACGGGGACAGAGAGGGGGAAGGGGAAGGACCGCGTCCGCATCTGGGACTCCTGATTAGAACGGCGAGCAACCTACCACGTCCTGACGCTGCGCCCAGGAGAGCCCCATGAAGCTCGTCATCGCCTCGAACAACGCCCACAAGCTGGTCGAAATCCGTGAGATACTGCTTGCCACCGGGAGAACGGACATCGAGCTGGTGAGCATCTCGGCCTGGCCCGAGCTGCCTGAGCCCCCCGAAGATCAGGACACTTTCCAAGGCAATGCCTTGCAAAAGGCACGCTTCGTGTACACGCGCCTGGGCCTGCCCGTGGTGGCAGACGACTCTGGCATCGAGGTCGACGCGCTGGGGGGACGGCCCGGCGTCCACAGCAAACGCTTCACAGCGCAGGCGAGCCCTGCTGCGAACAACGCTCGGATGCTGGCGGAATTGGCCGATCAGCCGGACCGAAGGGCGCGCTTCCGATGCGCCTTGGCGTTGGTCACGGCCCGGGGCGAGGCCACCGCAGAAGGCACGTGCGAGGGCCGCATCGCCCACCAAGCCCAAGGCAACGGTGGGTTCGGCTACGATCCGATCTTCCTGCCCCAGGGCCAGGCGGACCGCTCCATGGCCCAGCTCTCCGCCGCCGAAAAAAACGCAATCAGCCACCGCGGCCGCGCCTTCCGCCAGCTCCCGGCCCTGTTGGCACGCTTGTCGGACCCGGATCAGGCCGGTGCTCAGTAGACCGACTTGTCTTCCTGAATGGCCTTCCAGATCCCCCAAATCAGCATCAGACCGCCGATTCCCAGAAAGATCCCAGCGCTGACATCGCCCTGCTTGTAGGGATCGTCGGCCAGGGCCGGCCACAGGACATCGAGCCCGGGCAGCACCAGGATCCGATCCACATCGCTGTGGTTGCGCCAAAGCACAAAGCAACCGGTCCCAAGGAACAAGACGGCCGAGACGAAGCGACCCATGATGCGACCCCAGCCGTCGGAACGTGGTGGCAGGAAGGACTGCTGCGGAATCTAATGGAATTCGCTTCGGGGTCCACCAGAAATCGCGGCACCAACCCGAGCTGGGCTGCCGCTGCAACCGCCAGCGGGCACCAGCATCCATAAGCGCCGACACTGACCCCTACCCGCAGGACACCATGCACGACACCATGCACGACACCATGCACGCCCCTACGCTCCACACGCCGGTCCACATGGCGGCCATCATCGCCCTGACCGCAGCCAGCCTGGCCCTCACCGCCTGTGGCGGCACGGCCACTGACGACACCGCAGGTGGCAGTACTGCGACCCTGGACGGCGGCGCATCAGACGGTGGCGCATCAGACGGGGGCACGGCCGAGGCGGACCTGGCCACCGCAAATGCCCTGTGGAGCGAGATCGCCGGCTACGATGCCTGGCCTTACCCCGACGGCTGGGGCGATGTCGTCGCCACACCAGGCGGGGTCCACGGCGAGTCGGTCCAGCTCTGGATCAACACGCTCGCCGACGACGTGATCTCGGCTGGAGCAGGCGGTCTTCTGCCGGACGGGGCGATCGCGGTCAAGGAAGTATTCAGCGACGACGCCGGCGCCAAGCTGAGCTCGATCGTCACCATGAAGAAGATCAGCGGCTACGCGCCAGACACCAACGACTGGTTCTGGGTCAAGTACACGCCGGACGGCACACCCGAGATGTACGGCGACGTCAGCGGGTGCAGTGGCTGCCACTCCGGTGGTCAGGATTATTTGCTCACCACGACCTGGTAGGCTCGCCGGACCCTGACTCTTCGTCCAGAGGCCAGTTCTCCGCCCCCAGGGCGAAAGTACTGGCGTTTGAGCACAAGGTAGGGTACGACGCACGCGTCGAGTCAACTCATGGCGAGACCTGCCTGGTTCAGCCAAGACGCGACGTCGACTTCATCGCGGGGTCGATCCAGTCCCGCAGGCATGCAGGCGCCACGGGCTTGTAACAACGGCGTGCTCGGGAGCATTCCAGCAACCGGCACCAGAGCAAGAGAAGAAAGACATGGCAAAGAAGCTGTTCGTCGGTGGCCTGGCATGGGCCACCAGTGATGAGGGCCTCCGCGAGGCCTTTGAGACCTTCGGTGAAGTCACCGAAGCCAAGGTCATCCTTGACCGCGACACCGGCCGCTCGCGCGGATTCGGCTTCGTCGGTTTCACCGATGACGAAGCCGCAGCCAAGGCGATCGCCGCAATGGACGGGACTGACCTCGATGGCCGTCGCATCCGCGTGAATGAAGCCGAAGAGCGTCCCCGGCGCGGCGGCGGTGGTGGCCGCGGTGGCTACGGCGGCGGCGGCGGTGG
>JAADHA010000535.1 GCA_013152105.1 Oligoflexia bacterium
AGCTCGGCATCGGGACGCGCTGGCACCTGGAACCAGTCCTGGTCGCCGTCGAAATCCATCGTGCCCGTCGCTTCGCCATAGGCATAGGTCGACCCGCTGCTGGTCTTGCTTTCGATCATGTCCAGCGCGTTCGCCGTCGGGATGCTGTCGTTGTCCTCGGACTCGAAGGGATAGGTCCCGCCGCTGTCGAAGATGATCGGGAACACGAAGAACCAGGTGTCCGCGCCCCCTCGGCCAGCGCTGTCGTATAGCTCCAGGGTGTAGCTGCCGGCCGGCAGGGAGGGGTAGGCCGCGTAGCCCCCCGACGAGATGCCGTCCTTCTCCAAGAAGAGCTCTTCGTCTGCGCTCCACAAGCGCGCGCTGGGCTCGGCGTCGCTGCCGGACAGGTCCAGCATGCCGTACACCCACAGGTTCACGTCTGAGAGGCCGTGGGTGATGGTGATGGCGTCGACATCGCCGGTCTCTTCCAGCGCCACACCCGTCGCGTAGTAGGAGTTGGTCGTGTCGATGCTGAGGTCCAGGCTGGGAGCCGCGCCGTCGTCGGGCTCGGTCGTGTGCTGGCTCCAGCTCTCGACGGACAAGGTGTAGACGTAGTCGGGGCTACCGACCGCCTTGCCGTTGTCGTAGTAGGTGCCCTGGTCTTGGACCTGGATCGTGTACTGGCCCGCGGTCGAGAGGTAGGCGTAGATCGTGCTGTCGGCCGAGCTGGTGGTGTTGCCGGTCGGGTAGTCGTCGCTGGTGGTGACGACCTTGCCGATCGAGTCCCGCAGGGTGAGCACCGTGTCCCCACCCGAGTCGCCATAGTCGTGCGATGTGCGGATCCGCACGAACTCGCCACCCTCGGCCGTCAGGCTGTAGTAGTCGACGTCGTCCACGGGGTTGAGGTAGCCGTCGACGCTGTCATCCCACAAGGCCGGCTCGGCTTCGTCGACGCTGTTGTTGCGATCACCGTCGGCGCATGCCTGATCGTTGCAGATCTCCCACGCGGTGCAGTCGGTATCCAGGCTGCACTCGGGTGCCGCGGTCCCGCCATCCCCGGTCGCCCCGCCATCTCCGGTCGTGCCCGGGGAACCGGTGCCCGGGGAACCAATGCCCTTGTCGACGCAGGCCAGCGGCCCGAGGCTGAGCAGACCCGCGGCAGACAGCAGGCCAAGGATCTTCGCGAGTTGCATCTTTCCTCCATCGCGCGAGCCGGGGGAGCCTTCGGTCGCGGCCCACACAGGGTATCATCCGGTCTGCGAAGCCCCGTCACAGGATGGTCACCGCTGGTCGGTTGACACTGGTGCCCGGCCGAAGTCAGATCACCGGTCTCTGAACGGCTGTCTGACCCGGCGTCGATGACGATGCTGACCAGCCGACCATCCGCATCCTGCTGGCCTCACAGCCGCAACATGGGACGACCGTCCCAACCTGGAGCAGCCCCGCAATGTCGCTCACCAGCCTCCGCGCCCTGTCGAGCTCTTCTGAGGGCCCCTCGGAACGCCTGACAGCCGACGAAGAAAAGGGCATGGCCCGCGAGATCCGCCGCTGCGAACAGGCCGCTCGCGAAGCCGTGGCCGGAATCGACCAGGCCGACGAGATCCTCATGCGCCGCCCCGACCGCGCCGAGCGGACCCGAGCCGGGGCCGTCGACCGGCTCGAAGAAGCGGTCCGCGTGGTCGCCAAGGCGTCCAAGGAAGACGCCTCGCTAAAGGTCTACGCCCGCCAGGCCCAGGGCGCCTGGGCCGAGGCCGAGAACCTGCGCTGGCGCCTGGCCATGTCCGGCCGCCGCATCGCCCACGGTGAAGCCCGCAAGTTGGCTGGCCCCTTCATGGACGAAGAAGACCTGGTTCAGGAAGGCTACATCGGCCTGCTCCGGGCGGCCAAGCGCTTCGACCCCGACCGCGGCATCCGCTTCAGCACCTACGCGCGCTGGTGGGTCCGCGCCCAGATGACCCGCGCCATCGACCACACCGGCCGTCCCGTGCGCCTGCCTGGCTGCGCGGTCGAACAGACCCGCAACTTGCGCAAGGCGCGCAAGCGCTTCGAGTCCATGGGGGTCGAGTACACGATCCACGACCTGGCCCAGGAAGTCGGCATCGACAAGGAACGCGCCGAGCTGCTGCTGTCCCAGGGGAACACCATCAGCCTGGAGCAGCCAGTTGACGACGGCCCACGGCCTCGCCCGCTGGACCGCTTTCTCTCCGACGACGAAGCGCCGCAGCCCGACACGGAAGCGATCGCCACCCAGGAACTCCACCGCATGGACGAAGCCTTTCAGGAACTCCTGACCGACCGCCAGCGCTTCGTGCTGACCCGTCGCTACGGCCTGGAGGACGGCGAGTTTCGCACCCTCTCTGAAGTCGGCAAGGAGATGGGCCTGTCCCGCGAGCGCGTGCGCCAGATCGAGCGCGAAGCCCTGATCCGCCTGCGCGAACAGGCCGGGATCCGCGCCTCGGCCGCCCTCGCCAAGCGCGCTGGGGCCTGAGTCTTCGCCTTGGGGGGGGCCTTGATTGTCCGAACTGGCATGTTGTTCGCACTCGTCACGCTTGTCGGCTGTCGCAAGCAGGATGCCTGCCAGCCTCTGGATGATCTGCCGATCGAGGACCTGTCAGCGGATCCCCAGGACACCGGACCCCTCCAAGATGCCTTCACCCGGTTCGCCACCTGGTTCCAGACTCAGCCCTGCGTCAGTCGGGTCCAGCTCGTGGACCAGGTGAGCGCCGATTACCCCTTCTACAACGGTCAATACGATGATGCCAGTCGGTCCATCCTGCTGGAGCCGAGCTGGGACGGCGCGGTCGTTCGCCACGAGCTGTGCCATGCCGCCGACAACAGCCTGGGCTGGCTGTCCCTGGAACACGCCGCGGACTTCGACGGCATCGAGCTGACCGGCTGTCCGGCCTGCGATGACCTGAGCATGCGCCTGATCGAGACCTTTGCCGCGCGCTGCGAAGAGGGTCCAACAGCGGTCGGGCTGGCGCGGGCCCTCGACGATGTGTTCCCCGAATACGGGGTCGAGCCCGACGGGCTGAGCGCCCTGCTCCATGACCAGATCTTCGATGTCACGGGCTTCGATCTGCCCGACTCACCACCCACAGGATCCGTGCTCGGCGTGCCGCTGGACATCGACGACCCCCACTTCGAGCTGGGCTGGATGCGGAAGGGTCCAGACGGGACCTACGCGCTCGCCTGGCCTGGTGAGTCCCATCCGCACCGTGCGGGCCTGGGACAGGGCGAGAAGCCCGAGTTGATGAGGCTGGACAGCACGACTGGAGCAGTGGAATTCCAGTGCCCTTGGGCCTACGGGCCCCCAATCTCGCAGATCGCGCTGACCGGGGGCGATCCGGTGGTGGTCTGGAGCCTGGGCGATGCGGGCCCGGTCCGGGCTTGGCGGGTGGACGCCTGGGACGACATCACACTGTTGCAGCCACCGTCCGACTCCTTCAAGGCGGGCGCAGCGCATGACGGCGTGGTCCTGCTGGGCAAGGAGACCTCGGCGGGCGTCCAGCTCTGGACCTGGGACATCAGCAGCGGCGAGTCCCAGACGGTCGAGCTGCCCGATGATCTGCCTGATTCCTACACGCTGTTCAGCATCTCGGCGGCCCCCGAGGGCTGGCTCGTCGCGGTCCAGGCCGATTATCGCGGTAGCGCCCTGTGGCTGAGCAGCGACAGCACCTGGACCCGGGAAGAGGCCCTGCCGGCCACCTGGAATCCAGACCGGGTGGTCCCGGTCGGCGACGGCCTGGCCTTGATCTGGGGCTTGTTCGAGTCGGACTGGATGATGTACCAGGGCTACACAGGTGTGGCCACCTGGACTCCAGCCGAGGACTGGACCGTGTGGACCGCCACGGACTCGGCCGGATCCTGGCGGGTCGCCTCCGTCGACGATGCTGTAGCCATGGTGTGGTCGACCTACGACGACAGCGACAAGCCGTGGCGCGTCGCGACCGTGGATCTCCCGTGATCAGCTTGCTCTTGCTCACGGTCCTGGCCTGTGCAGCCCTCGACCCCTGCCCGCCCGTCACTACCCTGCCGATCGAAGATCCCGACGGTCTCGTCAGTGCTGACAGCCTGACCTCCATCCAGCGAACCCTGGATGGCTTCCTGGCTCAGGCCGGCGCGCCTGGCATCTGTGTGAGCCAGGTCAACCTGGTGACGGAAGACCAGGTCGCTGATCCCTCGGGTGCGATGGCGGACTGGAAGGGCCCAGGGGGACCGATCGACCTGGCCATCGTCAGCGACAGCTACTCGGCCGATGCCCTGGCCCATGGTCTCTGCCACGCGCTCGATGACGCAGCCGGTCACCCTGCACTGCAGGCCGCGGCGGACGTCGCGACGGCCAGCCTCCCGGTCTGCGAGGGCTGCGGAGACGATGATATCCAGCGGTACGCCGAGGCATTCGCCACAAGCTGCGGGACCGACCTGGGCGACGGGCCCTGGCTTCGCGTGGCCTGGGACCAGGCATGCCCCGAGGAGGCGGACCCCTGGTCCCCCATCGTCGCGTCGGTCGCGTCGGTCGACGACGCCTGGGACCGGCCACTGAGCGGCGTCGGAGAGTGGCTGGACCTTGGGTCCCGAACCCTGGAGCTGCCCAAGCAGGACCAGGGGCGCTGGGGCAGCATCTTCCCGATCACCCTGGGTGCCGGCGAAGACCTGGTGGCAATCAACGTGTTCGACCCTGGGCAAAACGAAGCGGCCCTGTTGCTGGTCGACCTCGATGCCTGGACCGCCTCCATCCAGAGCCTTCCAGTCCAGGGCAAGTGGGGAAAATCCCTGGCACTGCTCAACGGCTCCGCGGGGCCGGTGCTGCTCTTCCTGGGGCGAGACGGGACCCGGGCCTGGCAGATCCAGTCGGACGGCGAGCTTGCTGAGATCGAAGCCCCTCCGCTCGACAGCCCCGCACGGGTCACGGGCAGCGTCACCGATGCAGGTGGCGATGGCAGCGTGTGGGCGCTGGCCTTCAAGGATCTGGCCGAGCCGGGAAAGCAAATCACCAAGGGCAAGCTCATCACCTGGCGCAGTGGTCAGGACACCGTGACCGTGGATCACCCCTTCTCCGCCCTGTCGTCGGCGCATCCCCCACGTGCCTGGATCGTAGACGGCAGCACCCAAGTCGCGCTGAGCACCTCCAAGTTCGACAGTTCCACCGGCTATCAACTCTACCGCCACGACGGACAGCACTGGATCTGGCTCGCCAATCTGCCACGGTCCTGGAGCGTGTGGACCATCGGGCCCCGGCCTGGCGGCGGCTGGTGGGCGACGGTGAACCTCCAGGGGATCCACACAATCGGCGGCTTGGCGACGCTGCTGGGCGATGCCAGCGGCCGGGACTGGAGCCTCGCCCAGAGCTGTGAACTGGGGTGGAGTTGGCTAGACGGATCACGACTGTTGCTGCACGGCGACCAGATGGTGCAGATTGAGTGGTTTGGCCGGTCCCCTGTGATCGAGTTCCACACCTACAGCGCAGCCAGGCAGGACCTGCCTCGTTGAGCCTGCCGCCTCGCTCACTGCCCCGTCACCGCCTGGATCCGCCAGTGATCCCGAGTCACGTCGTGGACCACCAGCCACGCGGGATCGCCTGGGTGGTAGTGCGAGAGGTAGGCGCGGAGCTGGTCTGGGTCGGTCGGGGCGTGGCGGACCTGGAGCTCGCCGCTTTGCCGAGTGGGATCCATGAGCTGAAAGGCCGCGCCGCTGTCCAGCAGCGGGTCGCAGACGAATTCATCTTGGCCCAGGGCCGGCCAGGAGGCCGCGCGCTGGCCACCCCCCATGACCATCAGCACGCCGTGGTCGATGCCCTGGCGCGACAGCAGCTCGGCGAGCTGTCCGTCCACGCACCAGTAGCCCTCGCGCAGATCCATGACCGCGTGACCCAGGCCCCACAGGCAGCCCAGGCCCAAGACCAGCGCCGGTAGCCAGCGCCGCAGCAGACCGGGCAGGGCCGCCAGGCCACCAGCGACCAGCACCGGCAGGACCATATAGAGGGGGTGATAGAAGCGGGCGCCGTAGACATTGCCCGGCGACCAGTACAGCGCGTAGCCGCCCACCGTCAGCAGGGTGATCGCCAGGGGGATGGCCAGGCGTCGGATGCGCACCGCGCCAATGAGGGCGATCAGGAGCCCCCCCGGCAGGCCCAGCAGGTAGCGGTCCAGCAGCAGGGTGGTCTGGCCCGCGATGCGCGCCGCCTTGGCCGGGGTGTGGCCAAAGCTCCCAAAGGTCAGGTGGCAGCCGTGGGTGGGGCCGAAGCCCAGCGAGTTGCAGCCCGGTGGACGCCCGCTGTCGGCCACCCACTGGTCGAACCAGGGGCCAACCGGAAAGGTGAAGGCGTCGCCGGTCAGGTGGTGGTTGTCGACCAGGATCAGGGCGGCCGCCACGGTCGGAGGCAGCAGCCAGCCGGTGAGCAGGCCAAGGCGGTCCCGCAGGCGCCAGGCGCCCAGCAGCAGCAGCGGACCGGCCAGCAGGGCGGCGTCGAACTGCCGCGCCAGCACGACATAGCCCAGGCCCAAGGACGCCAGGAGCCAGCCCCACCAGGCCCGAGGTCGACTCTCGACCACCACCAGGGCCAGCAAGAGCGCCACCAGCACTGAGGTGTGGGGCATCCGCGATCCCGACAGCAGCACGATCCCTGGCGACAGCGTGATCACCAGGGCGGCCAGCCGGGCCTCGACCAGGGGCCGCTTCCAGGCCAGGGCCAAGGCGAAGCTGAGCGGCGGGAGGGCCGCAGCCAACAGCGCGTTGACGATCCAGGGCGCGCCGATTGCCTGTCCCAGGGCCAGCAGGGCGGGCCAGCCCGGTGGGAAGACGGCGAAGCTGCGAGGTGCCACCTGCCAGAAGGGGTAGAGCAACATGCTGGGCTGATCACCCGCGGGCCCCGTGCGCATGCCGGCGGCGAAGAGCCGGGCCTGCAAGGTGTAGGCGACCTCGTCGCTGACGTGGGCGATGCCCTGGAGCGGACCCAGCGCCATCAGCGCGGCCATCCCGAAGGCGACTACGCTGAGCCCCACCAGCATCCGGCGGTCGGCTGGGTCGCCGATCACACCCTGATCTCTGGCCGGAGCACGCAGCCCAGCATGTCGACCCCGTCGTGAAGGCGTGGGAATTCCGGGGTCTGGAGCGTACCAGGGACGCAGC
>JAADHA010000641.1 GCA_013152105.1 Oligoflexia bacterium
ACCTGGCCCCCGACCTGGCCCCCGACCTGGCCCCCGACCCAGCCCCCGCAAGGGACAGCTCAGCGTCCCTGCCAGAAGGAACCATCGATCCCAACGACGACTCCCGCGGCCGTACCCGCACGATCACGCGCCAGTACGACTCGGTCCCCGTGATTCGCCTGATCCTGGCGGGCTTCCTGGCGACCATGGCGCTGGTGTTGACGATGAAATTGCTCTCGAGCTTCGTAGATCGCGGCAGCGACAGCGATGCGGCCCAAGGAACAATCGCGCTGGTCCCAGCAGGTGGCAGGGCCGCCGAAGCAGCCTCCGCGGCCGACAAACCGACATCCGATGTCCAAGCGACGCCAGCCACTCTCCAGCCCGCGGCCGCCGCCAGCCCCCTATCCGGTGACGCGACCAGCCCAGCAGCGGCAGCCATTCCTGGGATGCGGGTCAATGTGCGCGCCCACGAACGCGTCCGAGCCACCGTGACACTTGATGGCACCACCGTGTTCACGGGCTGGCTCGCGCCAGGCGAGCGCCAGGACTTCCTGGCCCAGCAGAAGATCGCGATCGATGTCAGCGACTTGACCCTGATCGCCATCTACTACAACGGAAAGCTGGTCGCCCCACTGGGCAACCTGACCCATCCCCGGCGGCTGGTGTTTCTGCGCGATGTCGAATAGCCGTCGCCCATGGCAGAGATCACCCAATTTGTCGAGGCGATCCGCCGGCTGGCCCGACGGGGCGCCACGTCGGCCTTGCGGCGCACGGTACAAAAGTCCCGCGCCCAGGACATCGCCGACGCCATGGGGCACCTGCCCCCCCAGCAGATGCGCATGGTGTACGCCTGCATCGTCGACGACCAGGTCGCCGCAGAAGTCCTGACGCAGGTCGACCCCAACGATCTGGGGACCCTGGTCGCGGTGATCTCCTTCGATCGGTTGGTGTCGCTGTTGGACCTGATGGAGGTCGACGACGAAGCCGACATCATCGCCGGCCTGCCTGAAGACCTGTCGCAGCGGGTGCTCAAGGCGATCCATGGCGAGGACAAGGAATTCGTCGAGGACATCCTGGCCTGGCCCGAGGACAGCGCTGGCGGCATCATGCAGCCGATCGCCTTCCGCTTGTTGGAGAACCAGACCTGCCGCGGCGCCATCGGTGCCCTGCACGACAAGCACGATGAGCTGGAGAGCATCTACTACATCTACGTCGAGAACGACTACCAGAAGCTGGTCGGCGTCACCAGCCTGCGCCAGCTCCTGACGAACGCGCCCAGCACGACCCTGCGCGAGATCATGGTCACCGATGTCATCTCGGTCCCACCGCAGACGGATCAGGAAGAGGTCGCCAGGGTCGTCAGCCGCTACGACCTGCTGGCGATCCCTGTCGTCGACGACACAGGCGAACTGCTGGGCATCGTCACCATCGACGACATCGTCGACGTCATCCGGGAAGAAGCAGCCGAAGACATGATGTTGATGGCCGGTGTGGGCCCCGACATCGACGCCTTGGACGGCGGCGTGCTGCGCAGCACCCGCCAGCGGCTGCCCTGGCTGTTGGTGACCATGTTCGGCGGCATCCTCATCTCTGAGATCTTCACCCTCTTCCAGACCCATGCCCCCCAGGCCAAGGCCCTGATCAGCTTCGTCCCCGTCATGATCGGCATGGGCGGAAATGTCGGCACCCAGGCCGCGACCATCACGGTCCGCAACATCGCCCTGGGCCGCTCCTACACCAGCGGCATGTTCCCCCAGCTCTGGCGCCAGGCGCGGATCGGGATGCTGATCGGTCTGGTCTTTGCCGTCGTGGTGGGCGGCTTCGCCATCATTCGGGACGGCGATATGCGCATCAGCCTGGCGATCGGCGGTTCCGGTGTCGTTCAGCTCATGACCGCCGCCACCGTGGGCACCCTGATCCCGATGTTGATGCAGCGCCTGCGCATCGATCCCGCCGTCGCCACCGGGCCACTGGTCAGCTCGACGCTTGACCTGCTGGGCATCAGCCTGTTCTTCGTGACCAGCGACCTCATCATGCGGCTGCCCCTGGCCCTGCCGTGAGCGGACCGCCCCGGCAGCAGCCGGCGATTGTGGTGGGGCACGTCGACTACGCCGAGCGCGACCGCATTGTCCGCCTGCTGACGCCTGATCTGGGCCGCGTATCCTGCCTGGCCCGTGGTGCGCGGGGGTCCCGTCACCGCTACGGCGGAGCCCTGGACACCGGCAACAAGATCCAGGCCGTGCTGCGCCCTGGTCGCGGCGATCTGTGGCACCTGGGCGAGACTACCTTGGTCGAGGGCCGCAGCGGTGCTCGCGCCGACCTGGTCCGATTGACGCTGTTGGCCTATGCCTGCGAGCTGTGCGCTGGCCTGGCGCGCGAGCACCATCCAGAACCTCGCCTGTACGGCCTGCTGGACATGGCCAGCCTGCTGCTCGACACCATGACCGCGCCACCTCGCGCCGCCTTTCGCGCTGGCCTCGAGTCCAAGGCCCTGACTTTTTCGGGCATCACGCCCACCCTCACCACCTGCGCGGTCTGCAACCAGGCAGACAGCGACTCAGCAGACAGCAGCTCAGCAGACAGCGACCCGGTGGGCTTTGATCCGACCCGAGGAGGACGGGCCCACCTGCGCTGCCAGCCCGGGCTCCGCGCCGTCCCGATCGCCTGGACCCTCGCAGTAGAGGCCGCGCGCCAGTCCCCGCTGCGCGATCTGATCGACACGGACCTGCCGCCAGGCCCTCCCTGGGCGCTCTCCGACATGATCCAGGCCCACCTGGGGCGCGCCCTGAACAGCCGCCAGATCCTCGCGCCGCTGGAGCAGGCTGCGGCCAACCCGCTTCACCCGGCGGGTTAGGTCCTGGACGATGAGCTTCCCCCTGCTCGCGCTGGCGCTGGGCTGTACCTTGCTGGAGGAACAGCGCAGCCTGCCCACCGATGTCACCTGGTCCGGCTACGTCTACGCGGACCTGCCCGCGGACGCGATCCCCTGGCTCGAGGCCGGCACAGTCCAGGTCACGGACCTCGATGACAACGAGATCACCACCGGTACACAGCTCGACGGCACGCCTGGCTACTGGGAATTCGACGTACCCGTCGACATCGACGTGGCGATCCGCGTCAGCGGTGGAGACCAGGTCCCCACCCTGTGGCGCGGTCGCACACCCGCCGGGCGGGCCTACTGGCTTACCGGGGCCCTCTTCGCCATCAACGCCCAGACCGAAGCCTCTTTCTTCGACTCGCTGAACGGCTGGCAGGGGCTGTCACCCTCGGACCTCTCCCAGGGCGAGATCGCCCACCTCTGGGGCGCCCCGCAAGACCGCGAAGCCTGGGCAGGGGCCATGATCGAGGTCACCGACAGCGACGGCAGTGCCCAGGTCGTCGCGCTGGCCGTAGACGCGGACGGGGCCTTGATCGACGCCGGCACCGGTCCCATCGACTACTTCGTCGCGCCCAACCTGGTTCCAGGCGATGTCAGCTTGCGGGTTATAGCCGCCGATGGGCGGGTCGCTGAGACGACCTGGCCAGCCCACGGTGGTGACCTGCTCAGCGCGTTCTACTTCTCGCTGCCTTCGTTCTAATCGGGCTGCTTCGTCAGACCAACCACGGAGTCTTCGTGCTCGTGACGCTCTTGCTCAACGGCTGCCTTGGCTTTCCCACCGAAGTGCAGCTCACCGGAACCCTGCTGGACAGCTATGGCGGCCAGGGCCTGCAGGGCGCCGACATCGCCGTCCATGACGCCATGAACCAGCCCGGCGCCACATCGACCACGGGCGCAAACGGCGCCATCGACATCGCGGTCCCATCCAGCCAGTCCTTCTTCCTGACATTTTCCGACGATGCCGACGGCTACGTTCCCACCAGCTTCACCGGCCTGGCGGGACTCGATGATGTGCAGGCGGAAGACGGCGTGCTCTTCATGCGCTCCGGCGATGACCTGTCCGCGCTTCGCACCGAATTCGCCGCATGCCCCGATGTCGACAGCACCCAAGCCGTCGTCGAAGGCGAAGTCCGGGTCTACCTGCCGGTGGAAGAGATCGACCAGCTCCCGACCGTCCCCGACGCCAGCATTATTGTCTACGATGCCGACGACAACGAATACAGCGCCTGCTACCTTGACGACAAGGGAAAAAGCGTCGCCGATGGCAGCCGCACCGGTGCGACCGGTCGCTTCGCCGTCTTCGGCGTGCCCCCTGGTCCCATCTCGGTCGCGGTGACTTGGGCCTTTACCGAAGATCTGGACCTGACCAGTTGGTACATCGTGCGGGCTCCCCAGGGCGGCGTGGTCCCGATGTACCCAGCGTGGGTCCAGGGTCCCTGACCGCCTGTGGCAAGACATCTGTCACCAGCGCTTGCACGGCCGCGCTGCTTGACGTAGCGTGGCGCCGTCCAGCAGTTAGGAGGCGCTCGCCTTCCCGGCATCCAGCCGATCCTGGACGAGACTCGACATAGTCCCTGCACCGAATCCCACGCGCACCGTCGCACACACGGAGGAAGCCCCCATGGGTGAGATGATCCAGAAGCCCGACACCAACCCGATCGTGGTTGCAGTTCTCAACCTCTTCCTGTTGGGTGGCGTCGGCTACCTGATGATGGGTCAACAAAAGAAGGGCATCATGTCTATCGCGGGGACCGTGATCCTGTCCTGCGTCGGCATCGGCGCACTGATCCCTTGGCTCACCGCCTACGACGCCTACCTGCTCGGCCAGAAGCTCCAAAGCGGCCAGTCCATCGGCGAGAACGAGAACGGCCTGGAGTTCTTGAACGTCGTCTTCAAGGACTGATCCACCACTAGCCCAAAGCGCGCGCGCTTCTTCTTTTGAGGAAGCGCGCGTCTGCTTGAGGAAGAGCCGAACCCATAGTGGCGATCGCCTTTGCCAAGTTCGACGAGCCACACGCCTGGTTGATCCGTGGCTTGGTCGAGTATGGCTGGGCCGACCTGACACCGGTCGCTGGCCGTATTCCAACCGGTCGAATGGGCGGAATGGAGCTGGCTCGCTTTCGCGACAGCGACGGACGAGACGGGGTCCACCTGCTGGTGACCGCGCAGGCCAACGGCACCGTCGTCGCCGAGGACGCGGTCTACGACTTCGCGGTGCGCTGCTACCGACAGGACGGTCAGTGGATGGTGGGCGTACGCTGCCCTGACGCGAACTTCATGGCTGAGTTCCCCTTCGACGCCGCCAACCCAAGCTACGCAGCCGGGTACATTCACCAGGCGGTCACGACCTACGTGCCGCAGTTCGTTGGATGGCGACTCCAGGGCGGCGAGCTGAGCTGGGCCCAGCGCCAGGGCCTGCCCGAGCTCGACGGTGAAGCCTGCTCCGCCGATCTGACCCGCTTCATCGACGAACTGGTACGAATGCGCCGCGGCGTCGACACCGGCCCCGCCCAGGGCTGGTGGATTGGGCTGGACAGCCCCCCACCTCCCGCCAGCCAGGTCGCACCGGGCGCCACCGGGGGCAACGCGAGCCCGGGCGGCACACCAATCGCCACCGTGGGCGGACCCATCGCGGTCGCCGGACGGGTCGTCGGGGCAGGGGTCTCCTCTACCGAACGCGCCATGAAGCGCGCCGGACCCGCGGGTCGCGCCCTGGTCGCGACCAGCTCCATGATGCTGATCATCGGCGTAGTCTCCCTCCTCAACGCCGCGCTCACCCTGGTCCTCTTCCAGTTCGACCGTGGCGCTGCCCTGGTCGGTACCGGCTGCTTCGGCGTCGCCCTGCTGGGCGGGGGCATCGTCGGAATCTTGGGCGGGCGTCGCCTCTCCCAGGTCAAGAACAGCGTGCTACCTTGGCTTGCGGTCGGCGCAAACCTGGCTCTGCCACCCCTGCTCTTGTTGGCCCTGCTGCGCATTGATGTCGCATGTTGCAGTGCGGTCGGGCCCCTGGCCCTGTCCATCCCGGTGGCGCTCTACGCCCTCTCCGTGTGGGTGGACCCCATCGTGGTCAAGGCCCGCAAGGAACTGGGCGACGTCTGAAGCACACGCGACGGAGTGGACCCCGACGGTTAGCTCCGCCGCCCGCTCCCCGCTTCCCGCACCCGGGTCGGAGGTCTGATGAATTTCCAGGATTTGATCCTGCAGCTCCAGCGCTACTGGGGTGAACGGGGCTGCGCCATCCTTCAACCCCTGGACACCGAGGTCGGGGCTGCCACCTTCCACCCCGCCACCTTTCTGCGCAGCCTGGGCAAGCAGCCCTGGCGTGCGGCCTATGTCCAGCCCTGCCGCCGCCCCGGTGACGCCCGCTACGGCGACAACCCCAACCGCCTGGGCCACTACTACCAGTTCCAGGTCATCATGAAGCCGACCCCGCAGGACGTCCAGGACCTGTACATCGGCTCACTAAAGGCCATTGGCATCGACCTGTCCCTGCACGATCTGCGCTTCGTCGAGGACAACTGGGAGAGCCCGACGCTGGGCGCCTGGGGCCTGGGCTGGGAGGTCTGGCTGGACGGGATGGAGGTGACCCAGTTCACCTACTTCCAGCAGCTCGCCGGCGTCGAGTTGGACCCGATCCCGGTCGAGCTGACCTACGGGCTGGAGCGCCTGGCCATGTACCTGCAAGGCGTCGACAGCGTCTTCGACCTGGTCTGGGTGCAGACCCCACAGGGCCCGCTGACCTACCGCGATGTGTACCACCGCAACGAGGTCGAGCAGTCCCGCTACAATTTCGAGCTGGCTGACACGGACCTGCTCTTCGCCCAGTTTTTGGCCTGCGAGTCCGAGTGCCGAAATCTGGCCCAGCACGGCCTGGCGCTGCCGGCCTACGACCAGTGCATGAAGGCCAGCCACACCTTCAACCTGCTCGACGCCCGCGGTGCGATCAGCGTCGCTGAGCGGGCCCGATACATCGGTCGGGTGCGAGAGCTGGCCCTGATCTCGGCCAAGGCCTGGCAGGGTGAGGACACCAGCGCGGGGGACCAGGCATGAGCGCCAACACCCATGAACTGTTCATCGCCGTCCGCTGCGAAGAGCTGCCCGCCCGCTTCGTCAAGCACGCGGCCGACCACCTGGCCAAGCGTGTCCTGGGCCTGCTCAGCGGCATCGAGTATGGCTCGGTCCAGACCTGGTCGACCCCGCGGCGCATCGCCGTCGCGGTCACCGAACTGGCGACCGGCAAGCCCC
>JAADHA010000043.1:0-8489 GCA_013152105.1 Oligoflexia bacterium
CTGACGCGACCGAGACCTGGTACGACGACGTGGACCAGGACTGCGATGGCTGGTCCGACTACGACGCGGACCGCGACCACTTCGACTCGTCCGCCTGGACTGGCGATGACTGTGATGACGCGGATCGCCTGGTCCATCCCTACGCCTACGAAGACCCCAGCGACGGGGTCGACAACGACTGCGATGGGGCCACGGACTCAGCCGACAGGGACACGATCACGACGCTGAGCCTGGCCGACGACGACGCCGAGGAGATCACCTTCGACTCCGTCACGATCCCCTTCTGCGGGTCGGACTACACCAGCGCCTATGTCGGCAGCAACGGGCTCCTCACCTTTGACTATTCGTCGACCTCCTACAGCTCTTCCGTCGCCGAGATGGTCGGGGCCGGCTACCCCAGCATCGCCGGTTGGTGGGACGATCTCAACCCAGCCTCGGCTGGCGCGGTGCTGTGGGAGGAATTCGATGACGCAGTCGCCGTCTACTTCCTCCGCGTCACCGAGTACGGCGTGACCAGCAACCAGACCTTCTCCTACCTGTTGCTGGACGATGGCAGTTTCATCCTGGAGTTCCAGAACATCGACGCCCAAAGCGGCGTGGTGGGCTGGGCCTGTGGGACTGGCGACACGCCGGACGAGACCGACCTGACGGCCGAGAACTCCAGCCTTCCACAGGGATCCTTCGGGATCGGCTCAGGGACCGACGACGCCGTCTATGAAGAGTTTCTCGGGGACGCTGATGTCGCCGAAACGACCCTGGCTTTTTGCGCCCAGAGCGGCACGGACTCGGACGGCGACGGGTGGAGCGACAACTGCGGCGACAGTGACGACACCGACGCCACGGTCTTCCCGGAGTAGTCTCACCCGCTCCATCTCTTGCCCCTCGACACATCCGCTGCTGTCGTCTCACATCCCAGGCGGGTAGGGAGGGGCCTCCCACTCGGCCGGAGAGCCTGTGCGCGTCTTGCTCATCAACCCCGCCATGGACATGGGCAAGCTGGGCCGCTTCGCCGGCCTGCTGGAACCCATGCCGTGCATCGGGCTGGCCTACATCGCCGGGGCGCTAGAAGCACACGGCGTTCACGTGCGCGTGATCGACATGTTCGCCGACAAGCTCTCGGGCCAGGAAGTGGTCGACAAGGCGGTTCGCTACGGGCCCGACATCGTGGGCATGTCCGTGCTCACCCCCTCGGCGCCGATCTGCAGCGAGATCGCCCAGCGGATCCGCCAGCGCCTGCCCGGCGTCACGATCATCTGGGGCGCCATCCACGCCGATGTCTTCGCGCACGACATCGTGCGGGACGGCGACGCCGACATCGTCGTACACCACGACGGCGAATTCACCATCACCGAGATCGTCGACGCCCTGGCCCGTGATCGGGCCGATCTGGCTGACGTCGACGGCATCACCTGGGCGGACGGCCAGGTCGTGCGCAACCGCGATCGGGTCCTCAACCGCGACCTGGACGCCCTGCCCTACCCCGCCTGGCACCTGTTCCCCTACCACCGCTACGGGCTGCTCCCCTTCGCGGACTTTGCCAAGCCGGTGCTCACGATGGCGGCCAGCCGCGGCTGCCCCTATCGCTGCGACTACTGCAGCCTGATCAACACCGGCGGCAAGGTCTTCCGGCGCCGAGACCCGATCAAGGTGGTCGACGAGTACGAATACCTGGTGGACCGGTACGGGGTGAAGCAGATCGGCTTCATCGACCCCATCTTTCCGTTGGTAAAAAAGGACCTCAAGCCCTTCTGCGAAGAGCTGGTCCGCCGCGGTCTGGACAAGCGCTGTCAGTGGCTGTCCGAGACCCGCGCCGACCGACTCGACAAGGAGACCGCCACCCTGATGTACCGGGGTGGATGCAGACGGGTGCTCATGGGCATCGAGAGCGGGTCCGACCTGTTGCTGGGCAATGTCAACAAGAACCTGAACACGGACAGCGTCCGCGAGGGCGTGGCCAACGCCAAGGCCGCCGGAATCCAGACCGTCGGGCTCTTCATGATCGGCATGCCGGGCGAGACGCCAGAGATGACGCGCGAGACCGTGGAGTTCGCGGTCGATCTGGACGTCGACTTCGCCAAGTTCGCGATCACCGTGCCCTTTCCAGGCAGCAAGCTCTTCGAGGACCGCTGGCAAAAGGACCTGTTTCGGGATGACTGGGAGAACTACACGACCTTCAATCCCGACCCGGACCGGCTGGTCTACCACCCACCCGGCTACGACCCGGCCGAGCTGGTGCGCCTGCAGTCATGGGCCCTGCGGCGTTTCTACCTGCGTCCCCAACAGATCAAGCGCCAGATGGTGGACCTGCGCACCATCAGCCCCAAGATGCTGCTGTACGGGCTGTATGGCATGGCGATCTGAGTTCGCCAGGACGCGGCCCGGGGTCAGCGATGTCGCGCCCGGGCTTGACGAAGTGGCCGCGACGGGTCAGATCGCGACGGCAAGGTGGGCACACGCTGTGCCCCCTCAATCCAACCGGCCACGGCGGCAACGCGGGCGGGTCAAGCATCCCGAAATGCTCGACCAGATTCGCCTCCTCGCGCGACCTGCCAGGCCCGGCTTCCCAGGAGCAAGACATGGCGATGACCGAAGAGCGCAAGGCAGAGATCATTACGCAGTTTCAACAGAAGGAAGGCGACACCGGCTCGCCCGAAGTGCAGATCGCGCTCTTGACCGAGCGCATCAGGTACCTGACGACTCACTTCCAGACGCACCACAAGGACCACCACAGCCGGCGTGGCCTGCTGAAGCTGGTGGGCCGCCGTCGGCGCCTGCTCGCCTACCTCAAGAAGAACCACGTGGACCGCTACAAGGCCACCATCAAGGCCCTGGGTCTGCGCCGTTAGACCACTCCTGTGGTGCGGCGGACAGCTCTGCCGCACCGCGGGCTTCCTCCGCGGGCTTGCCCCGTGGGTTTCCCACATCCAAACCCCTCTTCAATAGACCTCGACCCCAGAGAGAGCTGGCGGCATTGCCCTCACAACCCTTCCGTCTTTCCGCAGGTCGGTGCAGTGCGAGCGCAGCCTTCGAACCCTTGACTTCGGTCAGTTCGTGGCTGCCTGCGTTCCCACTCCACAGATCTACGGGACTGCGGACCGGCCACGAAGGCAGCGTCCACGCCACCGATCTTGCGCTCTGTGGGGATCATCACTGAACTGGCACCCGTCCGCGCGGACAGCGGATGTCGGTGCCTGCGTGGACGAGAATGTCCACACCGGAGCAATCCATGCAGAAGTATTCCGTTTCCGTCGATATCGGCGGCCGCCCCATCACCATTGAGACCGGCGAGCTCGCCAAGCAGGCCAGCGCCGCCGTCATCGTCAGCCAGGGCGACTCCAAGGTGCTCGTCACCGTCGTCGGCGACACGACCCCCAGCCGCTTCGACTTCCTGCCGCTGACGGTCAACTACGAAGACCGCAACGGCGCCTACGGCACCATCCCCGGCAGCTTCTTCAAGCGCGAGGGTCGCAGCAACGAGCGCGAGACCCTGATCTGCCGAATCATCGATCGCCCCCTGCGACCGATGTTCCCCAAGCACTACCGCTGCGAGATCCAGGTCGTCGCGACCGCGCTCTCCTACGACCAGGACAACGACACCGACATGCTGGCCCTGGTGGGCGCTTCGGCGGCGTGCCACATCAGCGACCTGCCGCTCAAGGCTCCGATCGCTGGCGTTCGGGTCTCCAAGGTGGACGGCGAGTGGCTGGTGAACCCCAGCCAGACGCTGATCCCCGACGCCGATCTGACCCTGGTTGTGGCCGGCACCGCTGACGCCGTGGCCATGGTCGAGGGCGGTGGCCGCGAAGCCAGCGAGTCCGACATGATGGACGCGATGGACCTGGCCCACGCCGAGATCAAGAAGATCATCACGGCCATCCTCGAGCTGGGGGATGCCTGTGGCCAGGAAACGCGCGCCGTCGCCCCCGCGCCCGTCGCGGACGCCGCCATCGGCACCTGGATCGCCGAGCACGGCGAGACCCCGCTTCGCACCGCCATGGCGGTTCGCGTCAAGCACGCCCGCAGTGCCGCGATGAAGGCCGCCCGCAACAGCCTCATCGACCAGCTTCTGGCCGATGTCGCGGAAGACGCCGCCGCCGAGCGCCAGCGGGTCACGGATCAGGCCAAGCTTGCCTGGTCAGCCCTGACCCGCTCCGTCATGCGGCGGGATGTGATCGACAAGGGCGTGCGCCTGGACGGTCGCGCCACGGACGAGATCCGCGACATCTGGAACCGGGTAGGCGTGGCGCCACGTGCCCACGGCTCGGCCGTCTTCACCCGCGGCGAGACCCAGGTCTTCGCCACCGTGGCCCTGGGTGTGGATCGCGACAGCCAGCGCATCGACTTCGCGGGTGCGCAGAGCCAGTTCCGCGACTTCATGTTGACCTACAACTTCCCGCCCTTCTGCACCGGCGAAGCCCGCATGTTGCGCGGCCCCAAGCGGCGGGAGATCGGCCACGGCGCCCTGGCGCACCGGGCCCTCTCGGCGGTCGTCCCCTCCCAGGAAGACTTCCCCTACACCATCCGCATCTGCGCGGACGTGCTGGAAAGCAACGGGTCGTCCTCCATGGGCACCGTGTGTTCGGGCTGCATGGCTCTGATGGACGCGGGTGTGCCCATCAAGGCCCCCGTGGCCGGCATCGCGATGGGGCTCATCAAGGAAGGCGATGACTTCGCCGTCCTCTCGGACATCCTGGGCGACGAAGACCACCTCGGCGACATGGACTTCAAGGTGACGGGCACCAGCAAGGGCATCACCGCCTTCCAGATGGACACCAAGATCAACGGCGTGCCCCGCGAAGTCATGCTTCGTGCCCTGAACCAGGCTCGCGAGGGTCGGAACCACATCCTCGAAGAGATGGGCAAGGTGCTCGATGGCCCTCGCCCCGAGCTCTCGGACAACGCCCCGCGGATCACCACCATCAAGATCAACAGCGACAAGATCCGCGACCTGATCGGCCCCGGAGGCAAGACCATCCGTGGCATCCAGGCGTCGACCGGCGTCAAGATCAACGTCGACGATGACGGCACGGTGATGATCGCCAGCGCCGACGGCGAGATGGGCGCCAAGGCCCTGGCGATGGTCCGCGAGATCACGCAGCAGGCCGAGATCGGCAAGCTGTACCTGGGCGTCGTGAAGCGCACGGTGGACTTCGGCGCCTTCGTCGAGATCTTCCCCGGCACCGAAGGCCTGGTCCACATCAGCCATCTGGCGGTCGAACGGGTCGAGAAGACCACCGACATCGTGCAAGAAGGCGATGAAGTCCTGGTTCGCGTGATCGACATCGACCGCAGCGGCAAGATCCGCCTGTCCCGCAAGGAAGCCCTCGAAGCCGCCACGGCCTAGATCGACTTCGTAGGACGCCACGCAGGTCCACGCGCATGATCCTCCCGCTCCAGGTCCTCGCCCACGCAGAGGGCCTGCCCCTGCCCGCCTACAAGACCGCGGGCTCGGCGGGCATGGATTTGTGCGCGGCCTTGCCCGCGGACCAGCCGCTGTCGATGCAATCGCTCGATCGCGCGCTGGTTCCGACGGGCCTGCGGATCGCCGTGCCCCAAGGCTTTGAAGCCCAGATCCGACCCCGCTCCGGCAACGCGCTGCGCCTGGGTCTGGGCCTGGTCAACAGCCCTGGCACCATCGACAGCGACTACCGGGGCGAAGTCAAGGTCATCCTGGTCAACCTCGGCCGCGACCCCGTGACGATCACGCGCGGCATGCGGATCGCGCAGCTTGTGGTCTGCCCGGTGGTCCAAGCGGTGCCACAGGTGGTCACCGAGCTGGACGCGACCGCTCGTGGGGCGGGCGGCTTCGGGTCAACGGGGCAATGACTCGTTCGAAAGTCCTTGCATAGATGGCAAGCGTGGCCTTGAGTCGGGCGCTACAGTGGGGCGATGCAAGCTCTACTTCTGCTCGCCCTCGCCTGCACACACGCCCCGGACGCGACAGACTCCGGCTCGGGTCCGCCGGTCGACCTGGTGTCGGCGGTGCCCGAAGGCCAGGCCCGGGCCGGTGAGATCACCGACATCGCGGCTGCATTTGGCGGGATCAGCGCCGAGGCTCAGCTCGGCGACCTGATGCTCAAGAACGCGCGGGTACACTTCGTGCTGCAAGGGCTGCGGGATGGCGACTACTACGTGCCCGAGGCCGGCGGGGTGATCGACGCGGACATCGTGCGCGCCGACGGTGAGCCCGGTCACGATCTGCTCGATGATCACGTGCCGATGGCGGGCATCGCGCGGATCATGGACGCCCAGACCATGACGGTGATCGCCGACGGCCGCGATGGCGGTGCGGCCATCGTGCGGGCCGAGGGTCCGGCTGTACCCCTGTCCCTGATCACCGGCGCAGTCGAGAGCGATGCCCTGTTGCCAACCGGCGATATGTGGCTGACCACCGATTACATCCTGCAACCCGATAGCTGGCTCTTGCGGATGGAGACGACCATCGCCTGGCAGGACGATGTCACGACCATGACGCCGGGGGACCTGGCCATCGTCTCGCAAGAGGTCGGTGACGCGTGGCTGCCGGGCGCGGGCCTGGACTCCAACGGCGACACGGACAGCAGCTTCGTCGCCGAGCTGGAGACGACGAACCAGGTGGCCCTGGGGCTCTTCCCGGACGCCGATGCCTTCACCCCCAGTCCCTTGCAGACCCTGCTGGCCTCGCTGGGCCCCATCCTGATCGGGATGTTCGACGACGTCACGCTGGACAACGGCGAACAGGCGACCTTCTCGCGCTGGATGGGCGTGGGTCCCGACCTCGCCACGCTGACGGGCGCCTGGTGGCAAGCCCGCGGCGTCGCGACCGAGACGCTGTCGGGCCTGGTCACGGACGACCTGGGCCAGCCGCTCGCCGGGGCGCGAGTCCATCTGCGGGACGGTGATGGCGGTCCCGTCACGGTCGCGCTGTCCGACGACCAGGGCGCCTGGCAGGCTGTCGTGCCGACCGGGGTCGTGGTGGACACCATCGCGACCGGGCGTGGCCGCGGGATCATCGACGATTTCGCCCAGGGTGCTGGCCTGAGCGGCCCCTACGCCAGCGAGGGCGCCAACCAGATCGCGCGCGACAGCCTGGTGAACGGCAGCGATCAGCGCCATATCGACGGCTATGGGATCTCTGAGCCGGCCGACCCTGGCCAGACCCTGGTCCTCACCCGACCGGCCTGGATCGAGGTCTCGGCCAGCGACCAGGGACCGGCCAAGATCCAGGTCTCCTTCGCCAAGGGCGACCCGGTCACGTCAGACGATCGCCTGGTTCGAAGCCGCCCAAGCGGTCGTATGGCGGACGGCTTCCTGGCCCAGGGAACGCTAGAAATCCCGGTCGAACCCGGGGCCTACGACGTATTGATCCACCGTGGGGCCCGCTACAACTACGTCGAGCAGTCCGTGGACCTGGCCGCTGGCGAGACCGCCACCATCGTCGCGGATCTGGTCCCTGCCTACACGATCCCCGGGGTACTCGAAGGAGACCCCCATATGCACGCCGCGCCCAGCAACGACGCCAACACCACCATGGAAGAGCGCCTGCTCTCCTGCGCGGCCCACGGGGTGCAGCTCCACTACGGGACCGACCACGACCACGTCGTCGACTATCGATCCATGCTGGATCCGCTGGGAATCACCGATTTCGTGGCCAGCGTCGTCGCCGACGAAGTCAGCCCGCCGATGCGGGGCCACATCAACGTGTACCCCTTGGAGCAGGCGCCCGACCTGGCCAACGGCGGCAGCGTGCGCTGGTGGGTCGAGTGGCGCGAACTGGAGTCCACCGCGGGCCTGTTCGCGGCCATTCGTGAGCGGATGTTGGGCAAGAGCGGCGGGATCATTCAGATCAACCATCCCACCAGCAGCGGGATGCCAGCCGCCGCCGGCTATTCGATCACCGATGGCACGGTCGCCGACGCCAACAAGTGGTCGGACGACTTCGACGCAATCGAGGCGATGAACGCCGCCAACTACGAAGACTTCCAGCCCGTCTACCTGGACATGGTGGCACGCGGACTGAACCCCACCCCCGTGGGGGTCAGCGATGCCCACGGCCCGGACAGCCGGGTCGGCCAGAGCGTCACCTACCTCGACCTGGGGATCGATGATGTGACCCAGTTCACACCCGACCTGCTGCGCCAGGCCATGGCCGCGCGGGCCACGGTAGTCAGCCGCGGTCCCTACATCGAGGCCACCATCGACGGCGCCTGGGCGCCAGGACGCGATGTCACCGGCCCGGTTCAGCTCGACGCCGCGGTGTGGGCCCCAAGCTGGATCGACGTCGACACCCTGTCCCTGCTGCGCGACGGCGAGGTCGTCGAGCAGGTCGATGTAAAGGGCAAGGGGCCCGAGCAGATCCGCACCAGCTTCACACTGAGCCCAGACGTGGACGCCTTCTACGTGCTGGTCGCCGAGGGCGCCCAGGCCATGAGCCCCGTCTACAGCAGCCACACCCCGTGGGCGATGACCGCCGCGATCCGCGTGGACGCAGACGGAGATGGCACGTGGAC
>JAADHA010000043.1:8542-9698 GCA_013152105.1 Oligoflexia bacterium
GGCAGGGGCGGAGCTGGTGGACACCAGCCGCGCCAGACCTGTCGGATGCCCGACGACAGGACATCTACGAGGTCCTCAACTACCGAAGGGCCATGCGAGTGGCCGAGGAGATGCTTGAGAAGCTGCCGCTCTCGCTGCGCGTGGTCCGCCGTGTTCACCAGGTGCTGCTGCTGCATGGCGTGCGCGGGCAGGGCATTCAGGTCCAAAGGGCTCGTGCGGGAGATGATCCCGAGTCGGGGGCGCAGGGCCGCGGTCCTGGCCTTTCCGAAGCTGCTGAACATTGCCGAAGGCCGGGAGGTGTTTTGATGCGCATGGATGCGCAGCAATGCTCCTTGTTGATCGTGGATCGCGGTTTCACGATCAACAAGCGGTGTAGCTGCGCATGGGTGAGCGACAAGAAGGGGGGTGGCAGCGCCGGGCGTTCGAGGGCTTCATCGACGAGCTGGAGGTCAACCAGGCGATCCACGAGCTGGCGCGCCTGGGCCTGGCGCTGGAGGCGGGCCGGAATGGAGGTGCCGGGGGCGGCAGCCGCAGGCGGAACCCCAGGAACTGGAGCCGGCTCCCAGCCCCGTTTTAGCCCAGGCACGCAGACCGGCACCTGACGGCCAAGCTCCGGTGGCTGCCGCCGCGCCTCAACCGGTGCCCGCCGCGGTCGGCGCCGGCACCTTCGAACCGGGGGTCGGTTGCTGGGTTCCCGTAGGGCCGGTAGGCGCCATCCCAGCACCACTCCCAAACGTTGCCATGCATGTCGTGCAGGCCCCAGGCATTCATGGGACGGGGCAACCTGGACATCTACCAGGCGATCATGCCCGCCTTTCTCCGGCAGCCGCAGGGTCCACAGCGGCAGGGCAAGCCCGAGCAAGGCCCCCTTGGCGGCAAACTCTCAGTCGGAGTTTCGTTCCTGGGAAAGCGGTCTTGGTCTGACTGAGCAGGTCAGCGACTGGGAGCGCGGGCGTCTTGCCCGCAACGCTCGGCGTGGGCGAAGGCAGATTCTGGCTCCGCAGGGAGTCCAGCCCCCGGACCTCAACTGGCCCCGGGGCCAGTTCTACTGACAGAATACGGCGACATCCCCAGCCCCGGGCCCCCCACGGCGATGATGCCCAGGTGCTCGACGTGGTGCTCACAACATGGTGCGGCCCCCGCGGGCTCATCCACA
>JAADHA010000628.1 GCA_013152105.1 Oligoflexia bacterium
CGCGCAACAGCCAGGCCGCAGCGAGAATCGGGAACCCTGTGCTGAGCAGCACCACCAGGACCCCCTGGCTGCCCCGAGGGAACATCGCTACCCCACCCAGGGCCATCGTCGCGAACAGCAAGGCGACCGCGCCGATGCTGCGCGCCTGCTCCGGCGCGAGCAGCCCCTCGCAGAGACCGCTCAGGCCGTCCTGATTGCCCTGTCCGACTCGCCACAGTCGAAACGCTGCGGCCATGCCGACCAAGCGTGTACCCCCGATGAGACCCAGACAAGCCACCCACGCCAGCAGGACCGCCAGGGGTCGATAGGGGTAGCCTGCGCCCTGGTAGCCGTACCAGAGAAAGCTCCCAACCAACGACGTAATGGTCACCCAGCGACCGCCACCGCCCAGCGCGATCGTCACGACCCGCCGCACCGCGCCTTGCTTCGCCGCGCCCGCCGGTGTCGGCCCGGCGTAGCGGTTGCGGACGTGCCCCTCCTGGCGCAACATCTCGACCGACTCCGCCACGAAAGGCACGGCGATGAAGCTGCGCGGTTCCGCGCCCTCGGGCAGCCAGGGCGTGATGCTGCCGCGATTGGGATGGGAGGTGACGGGTCGGCCCGCGACCGCACGCCCGACGAGGTTCAGCGAATAGGACTGGTCCGCCCGTTTCGCGGTCACCGCGGTCGCACTGGTCTGAAGCAAGCCGTCCAGCAGGGGGCTGCGGCGCGGCACCAGCAAGATCAACTCGTCATCAAAGGGCGCAACCGTCACCTTGGATGTCGTGGCTCGGTCGCCTCGTCCGGTCCAGACCTCGACGGGACCGTGCAAGGAGAGCAAACGCACGATCTCTTCGGGGAGGTTGTTTGCGGGCACAGCCGGCGACTCAGACGGGCGCGACGGACAAGCCAAAGGCGTGACCGTCGAGCTGATCATCAGCGTCGCCGCATGGTGTGATGTCCAGCACCGTGGCCAAGGTCTCGTGGGCGATGTGCGAGGCGAAGCGTTGCGCGGCCGCAACGACCGCCGCGTCGCCCTGGATGTGGACCACCACCCGGTCGGTGTAGGCCAGGTCCAGATCCTTGCGAAGGCCCTGGATCCGGTTGAGGATCTCGCGAGCCAGGCCTTCCTGGCGCAAGTCCTCGTCCAGCTCGGCGTGCAGGGCAACGACCGCCGTGGCCGACCCGGCGGCCTGAAAACCAGCCTTGGGCACGACCTCGAGCACGACCTGGTCGGCGCCCAGGTGAATGGTGCCGCTGGGCAGCTCCACCGGATAGCCCGCGCCACCGAGGATCGCGGCGCGCACAGCACCACCGTCCGCCTGGGCCAAGGCACGCGCGCAGAGCTTCATCTCTTTACCCAGCCGCCGGCCCAGCGCCGGGTAGTCGGGCTTCACCTTGAAGTCGACAAAGTCGTCGGCCCGCTGGCTGAAGCGGACCTCGCGGACGTTGAGCTCGGCGCGCACCAGCACCAGGAGCGGCCCCAAGCGCGCTGCCCGTGTCGGATCCGCCAGCACCACCTCGACCGCGCGCAGCGGCTGCCGGACCTTGACCCCGACCCGCGCCCGCGCCGCCAGGCCCAGGCTGCACAGCTCACGAATCAGCGCCATATCCTCGGCCAGCTCGATGTCGTCCTGGTGGCCAAGCTCGGCCACATCGGGCCAGCTCTGCAGGTGTACGCTCTCGCCACCTTCCAAGCGCTGGTAGAGTGCCTCGGCCAGGAATGGCGTGAAGGGAGCGATGACCCGGCTCAGCGTACACAGCACGTCGTAGAGGGTCCACAGGGCGCAGGCGTTGTCGGTCCCCTCGCTCCAGAAGCGGTCGCGCGAGCGACGCACATACCAGTTGCTGAGGTCGTCCACAAAGGTCGCGATGGCGCGGGCGGACTCGTAGATCCGGTAGGCGTCGAGCTGTGTGGTCACCGTGCGCACCAGCTCATCCCGCTGGTGCAGGATCCAGCGGTCCAGCGTCTCCACTTCAGCCGGCCGGGTGTCCGACATGGGGTCGAAGCCAGCGATGTTGGCGTAGATGGTGAAGAATTGGAACACATTGCCCAGGCGCAGGTGGAACTCTCGCTGACCCTCGCGCACATTGCGCAGCGACAGGCGGGTGTTCGTCCACGGCGGGTTGCTGGCGTAGAAGAGCCAGCGGAATGCGTCCGCACCCGGCGCGTCAAAGGGGGCCACCAGCCAACAGGCGCCGCCGGCCAGACCCGCCGCGGCGACATCCGCCGAGTTCAGGACGACCGTCTCCTTGCCCGGCTTCTTCCACTTCTTGGGGGCGACCGGCACCCCGTCCTGGCCGTCACTCCCGACCGCCAGGGTCAGGCGCTCATTGTTGGACAGGCCGATGCTGCGGACCGCGGCGGCCGTCATGCCCACGCTGCCCTGGGGCACCCTGTCGTCGACGACAAAGTGCATCTTCATCCGCCCCGTGAGTACGAGGTGGGGCGACGTGTAGTTGCCGATCGACTTGGATTCCTTCTTGCCGTCCATGTCCGAGACGTGGCCCAGCACGACGCAATTGCGGTAGGGCCTGGGGTAGCCCACCGGGTCCAGGCCATAGCGCCGGCAGGTCTCGTCATCGAAGAGCAAGGTCGAGATCATCAACAGCGAGTAGAACCAGCCCCGCGTCTGGTCGACCGCCTCGGAGATGAAGTCGGCCGGAAAGGCGGCCTTGAATTCCTGCTGACCCTGGTGTGGAAAGCCCCACTGCGCGAAGGGCATGCAGCCGCTGTCGAACCAGCAGTCGATGACCTCGATGACGCGGTGCAGTTCACCGCCACAGCGCTGGCAAGGCACGACGACGCGATCGACCCAGGGGCGATGGACCTGCAGGTTGCGGTCCACATCGGGGGCGAAGCCGGTGGCCCCGGCGGCTTGCAGATCGGCCACGCTGGCGAAGGCCAGTTCGTGTTCACAGCCATCGCACTGCCAGATCGGCAGAGGCGTGCCCCAGAAGCGTTCCCGCGACAGGGCCCAGTCGACGTTGTTGCGCAAGAAGTCGCCGAAGCGGCCCTCCTTGATGTGCTCGGGCAGCCAGTTGACTTCGGCGTTGTTCTGCAGGGCGAGGTGCTTGTATTCGCTGGTCTTGATGAACCAGCCCGGTCGCGCGATCTGCATCAGCGGATCGTCCTTGGACCGAGGCGAGAATGGGTAGCTGTGGCGAATCGTGCCGTGAGCGTGCATGAGCCCACGCCCCACCAGGTCCGCGATGATGTCCTTGTCCGCTTTCTTGAAGTAGCGTCCGACCAGCCAGGATGGGGCGGCGTCGACAAAGCGGCCATCGGGCCCGATCAGCTCGATGATGCCCAGGCCGAGCTCAGCCCGCAGCAGGAAGTCGTCTTCGCCATAGGCCGGCGCGGTGTGCACGATCCCCGTGCCCGCGTCCAGGCTGACGTGTTTGGCCGCCACGACTTGGAAGCTGATGCCCGACAGGTCGGCGGTGGGACCAGGCTGCGGAACGTAGAGCGGCTGGTAGGCCATCCCCACCAGATCGGCACCCTTGACCAGCTTGATCACGCGGCCATCGGGCTTCAAGGCGTCCGCGGCGATCACGGTGATCGTCCGGTCGCCGTCCTCGAGCTCGACGTAGGCGTAGTCGAGGTCGGCGCCGACCGCCAGGGCGACGTTGCTGGGCAGGGTCCAGGGCGTCGTCGTCCAGGCCAACAGGTAGGTGTCGGGCTGCCCCACGACCGGGAAGCGCACCGTGACGCTGGGGTCATCGACGTCGCGATAGCCCTCGCCGACCTCGCCCGCCGACAGGGCGGTCCCGCCATCGGGCCACCACCAGACGATCTTCTTGCCCTGGTAGAGCAGGCCGCGGCGGTGCAGCTCGGACAGGGCCCACCAGACACTCTCCACGTACTCGCGATGGTAGGTGACGTAGGCCTGATCCAGGTCGACCCAGAAACCGACGCGCTCGGTGAGTTCTTCCCAGTCGCTGGTGTACTTGAAGACGCTCTCGACGCAGCGCTGGGCAAAGTTGTCCAGACCGTAGGCCAGCACGGCGTCGCGGCTGTTTCCATGACCCGAGCGCATGCCGAGTTCTTTCTCCACCTCGATCTCGACCGGCAGGCCGTGGGTATCCCAGCCGGCCTTGCGATCCACGCGATAGCCACGCATGGTCTTGTAGCGCGGGAATAGATCCTTGATCACTCGCGTCAGCACATGGCCGTTATGCGGCCTACCGTTCGCCGTCGGCGGCCCCTCGTAGAAGACAAACCCAGGCCGCCCCTCGCTCTGCCGGAGGCTCTGCTCAAAGATGTTCCGATCCCGCCAATACGACAGCACTTCTTCCTCGAGCGCCACCGGGCTGGGCAGCTCTTCAAAAGGTCTCGCGTCCGGCCTGCTGGACATCGGCATCTCCACGGGTTTCCCGCCGTCGAGACGGCCGGCAAGGGGGCGAACGAAGGTAGCCCCCTGCCTGTGGCTCATCAACCTCGGCGCCATCGCCAGCACCAGCGCGTGGGCCGCTCCGCCAACGCAGCCGGCAGATGCGCGTGGCAGCATCGCGCTCTACTGCGCCGACGAGTGCAGCGAGCTGAAGCTGGACGGCCTGGCGCTGCGTGCTCGCCTTCCCCAGACAGCGACCGCTCCCACCGTCGTCATCACCGATGTCACCGACTCCTGGACCCGCCCCGACAGCCAGACCCTGGCCCAGTGGGGCGAAGGGAATGTGGACGGCATGAGCACTGCCGGGCAGATCGTTCTCATCGCCTGGGCGACACCGCGAAACCAGGCAGCCTTGACGCTGGCCCGGGTGCTTCAGGTCGCCGTAGAGGCCGGTCCCTGGGTGGAAGATGTCGACACCGGGCGCCTGCTCGCTAGGGTGCCGGCCCAGGAGATGTCCAGCGAGGCGATGCGGGACGCCCCCGACGTGGCGCGCCTGGCCACGATCGACATCTACGATATGGACGACGGCACCACCACCCTCAGCACCCGGGGACTGGTGCGCCTGGGCCTGCCAGACATCGTCGAGCGGGGGGTCGCGTCCAGCGACAGCCAGACCTAGGCGGCTCGCCTGAACGCCGTGGCCCAAGCCCTGTTCGAGACCGGCGTGGTCAGCCGTCTGGCGGTCGACGCACCGAACTTCCACAGCGCCACCGCGGCCGCCGCCGCCTGCCAGCTCCAGGGCACCGCCGCCCTCTCCTACGACCACGGCAACAAGGCACTGCTCGGCTCGGGCCCGCGCGCCTCCCTCGACGGCTTCGAGGGCGACTTCGGGACCTGCCCCCAGGACGCTGCGACGCCGACCGAAGACGCTGCGACGCCCGCCACGCCCCCGGCAGACGCCACGCCGCCCGAGACCCTCGCCACCGTGCGAGCGCACGCCATCCGCCGGCTACGGGGACCGGTCCACGATGCCTGGGTGGCGGGGCTGACGCCCGGTGAGCGCCTGCTGGTCAAGGCGCCCTTCCAGACCACGGACGGCGAGGTCGAATGGCTGTGGCTAGAAGTCAACAAGTGGAACACGCCCCAGCGCCTGGTCGGCAGGCTGGTGAGCAAGCCCGAAGGCCCGATCGGCGTGCAACCCGGCGACACCGTGTCGGCCCAGCTCGGGCTGGTCTTCGACTATCTTTGGGTCCACGCAGACGGCAAGCAAGAGGGCAACGAGACCCAAACCTGGCTGTAGGACTAGGGCGTGGAGGCCATCGGCCAGCTCGGCGGCGTGCAGATGGAAGTGGTTGCGCCGGGCCACGGGTCCCATCTCGAGATCCTGCTCAAGCTCCTGCTCAAGCTCCTGGTCAGTGAATCACCGGTTCCGAGCCATCGGCCTGCACTGGCGACATTCGCAGGCGCAGCGTCAGTCGCCGCGCTGTGGCAAACCAGCCGCCCACGCCACCGGGCTTGGGCCAGCCTTCTGCCGCGAGCCGGACCGCGGGTTCACCCCCCAGCAGCACGCGCTCGTCCGAGAGCGGCTGCCAAGCGGTCCACCAACGATTGTCAGGCCACTCGATGAACACCACCCCAGCGCGCGCGCCGGTCCGTTCACCGGTCCGCAGGGTCAGCGCGGCCACCAGGGCCACACACTCGACCCCCGGCTGGCCAGCGATCGCCGAGAGCATGCGGTGACCATGACGCACCGGCATGCGCATGATCGGCAGCGCATCGATCTCGTCGATCTGATCTGGCCGAAAGACCAGGAAGGCAGGTCGCGGCAGGCCCATCTCAAGGGCCTTGGCGAGCATTGAGAACAGCGCCTGTCCCAGCGCGTCTTCGTTGGTCGGAAAGCGGTCTGCTGCTCGCTCGCCCGACCGCACTCGCAGTCGCACCGAACCCGGTCCTGGCTGAGGCTCAGCCATCCACAAGCTCAGCGTCGGCGGCCCGCACACGGTCGGTCAGCTCATCGCGAGCCGCGGCCAGGCGCTGGGCCAAACCAGGATCGGACAAGGCCAGGATTCGCGCCGCCAGCCATGCCGCGTTCTTGGCGCCCGCCCGTCCGATGGCGACGGTCGCCACCGGCACGCCCGGCGGCATCTGCACCGTCGAGAGCAGCGCATCCAAGCCCATCAGGCTGCTTGCCAGCGGGACGCCGATGACCGGCAGCAGCGTGCGAGCGGCCATCACACCCGCCAGATGCGCCGCCATGCCCGCCCCGCAGATCAGCACCTTGATGCCACGCCCCGCCGCGCCCTCTGCGAAGGACTCTGCCTGGACCGGCGTGCGGTGCGCCGAGAGGATGCGCAGCTCCACCGCGATCCCGAGTTGGTCGAGGAGATCAGCGGCGGCTTGCATGGTCGGCAGGTCCGAAGAACTGCCCATGGCGATGGCGACGACAGGCGAGGGCATGGGGATCCTATAGCGCGAAGAGAGGAGGGAGTTGCCTCAGCGGGCTCCGATGTCAGTGCGCCAGGCTGCCGAGTGAAAGGAGAGGCCGGCGAGGGCCGCGTAGGCAGCGGCCCGTGCTGTTTCGATATCGGCACCGTGAGCCGTCACGTCCAGTACCCGCCCCCCCGCGGTGACGATCTCGCCGTCTTGGGCACGGGTACCGGCTTGAAAAACGACGAGTTCGTCGCGGTCCACCTGGGCACCCGCTGGCAGACCGGTGATCGGCATGCCGGTGGGGCTTGCGCCGGGGTAGGCCCCCGTGGCGACCACGACACAGCCGCCCGCCAGCGCAGCGGCCCTTGTGGAAGTCGGCCCGTGGCCGAGGCCAGCAGCAGCGGGACCAGGTCCTGATCCAGCATCAGCATCAGCGGCTGGCACTCGGGGTCGCCAAAGCGGACGTTGAATTCCAGCACGCGCGGACCCGCCGGGGTCAGCATCAAGCCGGCGTAGAGCACCCCGCGAAAGGGCGTACCGCGCCGGGCCATCCCGTCGACAACCGGCTGCAAGACATCCCGCCGCACAGACTCCACCAGGTCCGCATCCACGTCAGCGGGGGGACAGATCGCCCCCATGCCGCCAGTGTTCGGCCCACGGTCTCCATCGAAGCGGCGCTTGTGATCGCGCGCCGGCAACAGGGGCAGGGCGCGCGTGCCGTCGCAGAGGGCCAGGATCGAGACCTCGGGCCCCGCTAGGCGTTCTTCTACGATCAGCCTGGCACCGGCATCCTTTCCGTATCGACCGCTCAAGACATCGTCGACCGCAGCGTGAGCGGCGTCGGCATCATCGGCCACGACCACGCCTTTTCCTGCTGCCAGGCCGTCGGCCTTGACCACGCAGCTAGCCCCCAGCGCGTCCACGGCGGCGTGGGCAGAGGCCGCGTCCGCGTGGCCCGACCAGCGAGCGGTTGGGATGCCACAGTCATCCATCAGGGACTTGGCAAAGGCCTTGCTGCTTTCGAGACGAGCCGCGTCCGCGCTGGGTCCAAAGGCCGGGATCCCCGCCGAATTCAGGCGGTCCACCAGGCCGTCCGCCAGCGGACGCTCGGGGCCAACGACGACCAGCCCGATGCCGTGGGAGCGCGCCCAGGAGACCGGGTCCCCCTGGGCCAGGTCACCCCCCAGCGACAACAGGCCGGGATTGGGCACCGTTGTGGAGACCCGCCGCACCAGCGGGCTGCGGGCGATCTTCCACCCCAGGGAATGCTCACGGCCACCACCGCCAACAATCAGGACGTGCACTCGTGCCTCCACCAGGTGCCCGCGGCGCGAACGCACGCGCCACATCCAGCCCCTGCTGACCACCTAACGACCCGGCGGTTGCACTACCCTCGCTCGACCTGCACAAAGGCGCGCTTGCCGTCGAACACGGCTGCCCACTGCCAGACTGGATCCGCGCCCGCGGTGCGGAGATCGGTGGCGTAGGCGCGGTCCTTCACCTGGGCCATGGCGCGGTCGAGGGCTTGCTGCGCGGTCTCGCCTTCGTCGTGGTCGATGACCTTCAGCTCGATCACCGCGCCGGGCTGGCCGCCCTGGCGAGGCCGCAGCAGCACGTCGTAACGACCGAAACCGCCCTCGCGGTCGGACCACACATCGTGCGTCGCCTGGAGTTGGACGAGCAGGCCGACGACGAATGCCTGGTAGACCGCCT
>JAADHA010000436.1 GCA_013152105.1 Oligoflexia bacterium
AGAACATCGGGGGACGGGAAGCCGGCTCGATCACAGCCGCCCTCTTCCTACAGGAATTCGTCAGCGAGACCCCCTGGGCCCACCTCGACATCGCGGGGCCCGCCTTTCGCGACAAGGCCTTCCGACACCTGGCTCCCGGCGCCAGCGGCGCCATGGTGCCGACCTTGGTGCGCTGGATCCTCTCCTAGCTCAGGCCGGCTCTGGCTGAAAGCCCTCTGCCACCAAGAAGAACTCGCAACTGCGGCTGCGCGTGGCCTTGGGCCTGTGGCGCCGAACCGTCGCGAAGTGCGCGCGGACTGACTGGACGAAGGCGGGTGCGTCGCGGCCGTCGAAGACCTTGCAGACGAAGCAGCCCCCAGGATCCAGGACGAGCAGGGCCAGGGCCAGAGCCGCCTCGGCCAAGGCGATCTGGCGCAGATGATCGACATCCTTGGCACCCATGGTGTTGGGCGCCATGTCACAGAGAACGACCTGCGCCGGTCCACCGAGGTGTTCCGCCACCGTGGCCGGACTGAGATCCTCGATGGGGCACTGCAAGAAGGTGCCCACGTAGTTGTCACAGGGTTCTCGGTCGATGCCGAGAAAGACGGCGCCCGTGCCAGCACGCCGCGCCAGCCAGGCCGACCAGCTTCCCGGGCGACAGCCAAGGTCGAGGTAGCGTCCCTGTTTTCGCACCAACCGGTGCTTTTTCGCCAGCTCTTCCAACTTGAACGCGCTGCGAGCGGGCAGGCCTTGGGCCTTGGCGCGGCGGGTGTAGTGGTCAGGACGGGTGTAGCTGCTCACAGAGCTACCCACCGGATGAGTGTTGCAAGAAGTGCTCATTTTGCCCTAACATGCGGAGTACGCCCTGACCCGGAGTGGCCATGCGCTCGATCCTCACACCGTCTCTCGCCATCCTCATCTCGCTGGGGCTGGCGGCCTGCAGCGACAAGGGCACAGGCAGCGACACCGGTACGGGCACCACCGCCGGAACGACCACCGACGGGGGCGCGACCGGAACCGGCGGCGACTTCGATGGGGACACCATCCTCGACCTGCACGAGGGCACCGAGGACGCCGACGGGGACGGGCTGCCGAATTTCCAGGACGACGACTCTGATGGCGACACGATCAAGGACTTCATCGAGGCCGGCGACAGCGACCCGCTGACCCTGCCGATCGACAGCGACGGGGACGGCACCGACGACTACCTGGATCTGGACAGCGACAACAACTGCGTCAGCGATGAACTCGAGAAGAACCCGACCGGCACGGGTCCCGGCGACACGGACGGCGACGGGGTGCCCGACTACGCCGACCCAGACAACGACGGCGACGGCATCAGCGACATCATCGAGATCGGCGACGCCTGTGGTCTCATCGACTCGGACATGGACGGTACGGCCGACTACATGGACACCGACTCCGACAACGACGGAATCGGCGATATCTTCGAGGGGGGCACCAACGAGTACGAAACCAACCCGGTCGACACCGACGGCGACGGCGTGCCCGACTACCTGGACCAGGACAGCGACGACGACGGCATCAACGACGCCGATGAGTCCGGTGTCTCCAGCCCTGATGAAGAACCTCGGGACACCGACGGCGACGGCCGCTACGACTACGCCGACACGGACAGCGACGGGGACGGTCTCTCCGACCGCGACGAACTCTACCTCTACCTGACGGACCCCTACGACTCCGACACCGATGGGGACGGCTTCTCAGATGGTGGTGAGTTGGCCGCCGGGACCGACCCGCTCGACGACACCAGCGTCATCGACGGCATCTATGTAGAAGTCAGCGAGCGCACTGAGACCGAAGAAGAATTCGACTTCGACGTGCAGATCCAGATGGGTGACATCGGCTTCATGCTGGACACGACCTGCTCCATGAGCTCCACCGCCAGCGCCATGGCCAGCGAATTCAGCCAGATCGTGACCCAGTTGGCCCTGTCGATCCCAGACGCCGAGTACTCCTTCTCGACCTTCGATGACTACGCCTACGCAACCTACGGCTACAGCGCCAACAACGACAAGCCCTTCTACTTGCGCAAGCAGATCACGTCGTCGACCAGCCAGGTCCAGACCGAGATGACCGCCTTCGAGATCCACTACGGCGGCGATGGCCCCGAGGGCTCCATGGAAGCCATCAGCCAGGCATCCGCCGGCATCGGCTACGACCAGAACTGCGACAGTGTCTACGATGACGACACCGATATTCGCCCCTTCCTGGCCAGCAGCGACGATCCATTCGGTGGCCTGGGCGGCGAAAACTGGTCGGCGAGCCCTCCGGGTGGTGGTGACATCGGGGGCATGGGCTTCCGAGACTTCGCCCTCCCGATCATCGTCTACGCCACCGACACCTACATGCGTGATCCCGAGAACGGCTACGGCACGCCCAACGGCTGTCCCACCGATGCTGCCTTTAGCGATGTCGTCTCTGACATGAGCGATCTGGGCGGCTACCTGATCGGAATCTGCACCTACAGCACCCTCTGCACGCCGCAGATGGAGGACCTGGCGGCCGCGACCGGCAGCTACGCAGACACCGACGGTGACGGTCTGATCGACAACCCGCTGGTCTTCGAGTGGTCGGGCGGTGACTCGGAATTCCGGACCACCGTCGTCGACGCCATCCAGAACCTGATCAACTCGATCCAATTCGACCGGGTCGAGCTTCAGGTGGTCGGGGACGAGTGGGGCTTCGTCACCAGTATCGATCCCGAAGCCTACGATAACGTTAGCGAATTGGGCGCCGGCTCGACTACCCTGTCCTTCACGCTCAACTTCCGCGGAGTGGTGGCAGCCACAACTGAAGATCAGCTCTTCGGCATGACCCTCAATGTCATCGGCGATGAGTCCATCCTGCTCGACACCTTGGATATCATCGTGGTGGTCCCCGGCACGACCTACTGACCCGCCGCCACACTGCCGCCACACTGCCGCCACACTGCGGGTGCGAAGCGACCGCCGATCATAAACTCATCGATCCGAGACCACCCTGGTCACGGACAGCTTCAGATCCAGCGTGATGTCCGAACTTGTCGGCGTGGCCTGGTGAATCTCGACCGCCAGCACATTGGTCCCGGACACCAACACCGAAGCGTCCACGCTGTACTCGAAGAAGGCCGTCTCGTCGCCACCACTCACCGCCACAGAAGCCATGGTGGCCGCCGTGACATCACCGGTCGGCATATTGCTGCGTGCGATCTCCGTACCGTTGAGCCAGACCAGCGCTCCATCGTCCCGCATCAGGCCCACCTGCGCCGCCGTCACCGCCGAGAGGTCGGCGACGCCTGCGTCCGCCGGGTCGAAGGCCAGGCGGAACCAGGTGGTGGTGTACTTCGCGTTGGCGTCTGCTCCATAGGACACGACTGTGGTCTGGCTGTCTCCGTAGCCCAGCGGCGCGACACCGCTTGCCCAGGCGCTGTCGTCATAGGCAGCCAGCATCCAGTCGCTGTCAGTCAGGGCACCGTCGTCACGGTAGCGCCAGGTGCTGGCCGCCGCCACCAGCTCAACATCCTCGGTCTTCACGACCCCGTTGCGTTCACCAGGCGTGCCCCGAAAGACGTGCTCCAGGCAGTCCTTGCCGGTACAACAGTCATCACTCCGGGCCACCGCGAAGTCTGGATAGACCACCCCAAAGGCCACCACGGTACCGTCGCCTTCGGGATCGAAGAGTGCGACCTCTTCCCCGCTCTCTTCGAGCTTGAAGCCCAGGTGCTGCGGTCCGGCGATGATGTTGTCATCAGCGTAGAGCAGCAGCGGTCCACCAGGGGGCACGCTCAGGTCGCCAGAGAGCGTGTGTTTGTCTGGCTGACTGCGGTCATCGCTGATCGTCCAGCCGTCCAAGGAGATCGCTTCGTCGGTGGGGTTGAAGATCTCGATCCAATCTGGATGGCTACCGTCCTCCAGGATCAGCGCGGCGTCGTTGCCCGGCATGATCTCGTTGATACACAGCGCTGGCGCCACACCCGGCGTCCCCGCGCGGGAAGCCGCGCCGTTCACCATTGTTCGCGGCGCGACAGGAGCGCTCGGCACTGAGCTCCACGATGCTGAGCTCCACGATGCTGAGCTGCACGATATGGTCAGCGCGAGCATCAGCCCCGGCAGCGAGCGGTCGAGTACCATCACAGCCCCCACCAGGAGCGCAGCGCCGCGTCACGGCCTTCGATCATGGTGCGCAGAGTGTCCCGGTAATACATAACGTAGTCGTAGGAGCATTCCCGCCGAGGATCGGCCACCATCGGGTCGTAGGTCAGCTCGGCCATCGTGTCAAATAGATTCAGGATCGCAGGCACATCCAGCGTGTCGAGCAGCTCAGCCATCGCCAGGCCCTGTGAGGCAAAACAGTTTGGATCCCCCCAGCAGCCCGAGGCGATCGTACCCAGCGGCGTCCACCAGGACATACCCCAATCGGTGTCGTTGAGGAAACTGTAGTCGAAGTCCCAGGGGATGAACTTCATCCGACCGTCGATCGGATCGAAATAGACCCGGTAGTTGTTGGTGTTGAGCGCATAGCCGTCATTGTGACCGACCCACTGCTCCGCCGCCAACATTCGGTGAACATTGTCGAAGTCGACCACCAGGGAGAGCTGGTCCTGGAAACTATCGGAGCCATACCAGGCCCAGACCGTATCGGAGATCAACGTGATGTCTTCATGATCGACATCGACCCCCTCCTCGAGCTGGTAGAGGGCGTCATCCCCGGTGGCGAAGTCCAGCAACTGGTACGTGCCATCGTCATAATACACATACTTGCCATCGTAGAGATTCCCCGTCGGATCGTCGAAGTTCCGCACCAGGAAGCGGTCGTCCGGCGTCTCGATCATGACGTAGAGCCCGTAGTCCCCTCCGTTGACCGTGACCTGTGCCCAGGATGTGCGCGAGGCCGCGACACCGGCGTCCCGCATCACGCCATAGGCGATGGGCTCCTTGAGATAGGTGCAGTCAACAACGCTATTGTTGAGGCTGAGGGTCTCCAGGCCAAAGAAGCGCTGGTTGCTGATGTACTGGTTGAAGTCCAGCTTGAACTTGGGCTTGCCCGACAAGTCGCGAAACGATCCGATCTTGCCACGCAAGCGCACGCCGATCGTGGGCATGGCGATGCCGTCGAAGCTCACCGCACCTTGGACATAGGTGTACGGGTCCGTGCCCAGACTGCCTACGGCCGAGTCCGACAGGGTGATGGCGATGTCGTGGATCACCAGCGGGTCGTAGATCCAACTGTCCAGGTCCGGGTCCTGGTCGCCGATCTCTTCAACCACCAGCACAGGGTCTGGCGGGCCGATGCCCGAATCTCCGGAGTCCCTGGCGCCGCTGTCCGGGCCGCCGCCCCCAGTGGTCGTCTCAGTTCCCGAGTCGCCAACCGTAGTCGACTTCGGGGTCGCGCTGTCGCCAGCCCCACCCGTCCAATGGCCGAGGGTGCAGGACAGCGACAGGGCGGCTGAGAGCAGGGCGGCTGGCGCGGAAGAGAAGAGCACGAGCGCTCCGAGGCACGGACATCATGCCACGTCCCGGCCCCATCGCCCGCTGTCATGGCAGAATGCCCAGCGACCAAAGACCCATCAAGCCACGTCGGGTGGCCCCGTGATCGGAGAGGAAGCATGCTCACTCCCCTGCCCGCCCTGGCTGTCCTGCTCGCCTGTACCCGATCGCCCTCCAGCGGCGACACCGGCGCGGGCACCGCAAGCGGCACCAGCCAGACCACCACCGCTCCTGACTGCTGGACCGACCTGGCACCCGGCGACGTGCAGACGATGGCGACGGGCTTCAGCGCGGGCACCGAGGGCCTGGCCTTCGTGGACGGCCGGCTCTTCATCGGCACCCCCACGGAAGTGCTGGAGATGGCCGGTGACGGCAGCACCACGACCCTGTGGACCCACGACCATGTGCTGGGGCTGGCGGCCGTGGGCGCGGGCCTGTGGGTGGCCGATCCCGGTGTCTTTGATTTCGGCGGCGACACCGACGGCCAGATCTGGTCGCTGGACCTGGATGGCCAGGCAGCTCTACTCTCACAAGGCTGGTCAAACCCGAACTTCTTGACCGCGACCCCCTGGGGCACGGTGCTGATGGCCGACGACACGGTCGCCGGTCTGTGGGAATTCGACGACAGCGGCAACAGCGCCGCCACCCCCTGGCTGGCCGACATCGAGAGCCCCAACGGCATCGTCGCCACCACCGACACGGTCACCGTGGCCTCGACCTTCTCGACCGACGGCGAGGTCTGGCGCGCCCCGGTCAAGGACGGGGTGGCCGGCACGCCCAAGCTCTGGGCGACCACCGCCCGGGGTGGGGCGAACGACGGGCTCGCCCTGGGGCCCGACGGCAGCATCTGGGTCGCCGTGAACCTGGCCGGCGAGCTGTGGCGGATCAGCCCGGACGGCAAGGCATCCAGCTTCGTCGACGGGCTGATCACCCCGGCCAGCCTGGGCTTCGGCCAGGGCGATGACTTCGATCCCTGCTCGCTCTACGTCACGTCCCTCTACGGTCAGGACGTGGTGCGGGTGGCGGTCGGGCCAAGCTGAGAGCCGGCCTGGCTGTGCCGGCCCGGGTGCCCTCAGCCGCCCGCGGAGAAGAGCCAGAACACAGCGCCGACCAAGGCCAGGACCGCTGCGCCAGCGCGAACGATCTCCAGACGATTACCACGTCCACGCGGTCCCAGCAGCGCCCCCAGGCCCAACAGCGACAGCGTCAGCCCCGACCAGGGGTGACTGGGCGGCATCGTCCCGGTCCGCTGTGCATGAAAGTAGACCCACCCCACGATCCCCAGGATCGCGAGCCCAAAGAGGCGGTAGACGATGACGATGGGCTGGCTCGACCTGGTGGCAGGCATGGCCGAACTCTACTCCCGCGATGCAAGCGCTGCCTCCCCAGATCCTGCCCTGCAGCGACCTCTCGCGTTTTGCTGGCGCCGGCCCAAGGGGCGTGGGCTGCCCGTTCCCTGCGAGCGGGGTGCGCCTGGGATATTCTCCTGACTGCACTCAGACGCGCCACCTGGTGGCAGGAGATGACATGACCCTCGCTTCCCTCCTCTTGCTCACGATTGTGGGCTGCGGCGACAACAACAGCGACACCGGCTCGACCGGCAACACTGCAA
>JAADHA010000523.1 GCA_013152105.1 Oligoflexia bacterium
GGCGCCCAGTGGGCCTTTCTCAAGGCGCTGCGTGCCGTGCACCTGCCCCAGCGCACGCCGACCACCTATGCCGTCGCGCCAGGGATCATGCGCACCTTGACCTGCCTCTTCCCAGCGGGAGACCCGGCCTGGGAGCGCGAGCTGAGCCGTTTTCTGGATGAGAATGTGGGGGACTGCGTAGACTGGCGCGAGCTGAGTCTGGTCGAGGCGGCTGCCACCGAGCTCGCCCAGGCGTTCCCACGCGGGCACCAGGCCCGGATCCGAGGCCGTGGCCCGACGCAAGAGCACGCGAGCGGCATCCGGGTCGCCCTCTGCGAGATGGTCCTCGGCCTTGCGCAGCAACAGAAAGGCGCTGTCTGGATCCGCGTCCAGGCGAGCGGCGAGTTGCGCCTCGGGTTCGCGCAGGTTCTCGTCGAGGATCCGCAGCGTCGCGCTCAACCAGCGGTCGAAGCGCTCGTGCAGCGGTTGAAAGACACCGTCGGCCCAGCCTCCGAAGATCGGCTGTCCTCCGTCCCCCGGGGCATATGCCCAGTGGTCGTCGTCCAGGGGGCCATCGGCGAAGATGACCACGGCGCTGGCTCGCTCGCTGGCCGCGGCCAGCTCCACCGCGGTTCGCACCCGCAGCGCCCCTCGGAACAGGATGGCCCCGTCCCAGCGCAACAGGAAGGCTCGAAGGCCCGCCGGGACTGGCGTCCGCAAGCGGCGATCGGCTTCGTCCAGTGATGCCTCCGAGCTCGGGCCCCGCAGCTCGTGTACGTCGCTGCGGTATCGGTCGACCAGCCGCAGCAGGGGGTGGAAGGGGTCGACGCGAGCGGCGTTCGCAGACATGGCGCACCCAGGGGCAGCGAGGGAGAGTCTCAGGGTATCAGGGTTGACACGTAAAGGGCAACTCAACACTTCACCTTATGTAAGGCGGAGGCCATCATCCGACCCATGCGCACCGCCGCGCGGTACACTGCGCCTGCTCGCCCTCTCGCCCCTCTCTCGCCCCTCACCCGGACGACCGATGCGCTCACGTCCGCCCTCGGCCCAATCAGCGCTGCTTCTCGCCCTCCTGCTGACGGCTGGCGCCTGCAGTGACTACGGCCTGGGCGGCAAGGCGGCCGAGACAGACGGGCTGACCTGCGTGCTGGATCATCCAGCGGGCGGCGACATCGCGGAAGACCTGAGCTGTACCCTCAGTCGCGCTCCGGGCACGTTTGAACCCGAAGTCGAGTGGCGCTGGGACGCGTCGACCCTGGTGCCGGGCTACGACGATCCCATGATGATGCCCGCGGTCGGAGATGTCGACGGCGACGGCATGCCCGAGGTCGTCATCACGACCTATACCGAGAACAACTACACCGGCGCCGGCGCCTTGATCATCCTGTCTGGGCAAGACGGCACCGAGGAAGGCGGCTGGACCAGCTTCGGCGGTTACCAGCCCTTTGGCAGCGCGGGGATCGCCTTGGGTGATCTGGACGGGGACGGTACGCCCGAGATCGTCACGATCAGCACGGATCTGCGCGTCCTGGCTCTGCACGCCGACGGCAGCCTGGTGTGGGCCAGCGACACCCTTTCCGGCGATCTTGTGGGCTACACCCACCCCGCCATCGCCGACCTGGATGGTGACGGTCTGGCCGAGGTCGTGGCCGGGGCCGCCATCCTGGACAGCAACGGCGCCGTCGTGGGCGAGGGGGACCTGGGCTGGGGAGGTGAATATGCGTTTAGCGTCGTGGCCGACCTGGACGTGGACGGCGAACAAGAAGTAATCACTGGAAACGCCGTGTATCGGCGCGATGGCAGCAGCGTCTGGGAGCGGCCCGATGTCGAGGACGGCTGGCCCGCGGTCGGGGACTTCGATGACGATGGCCAGGGCGAGGTCGTGTCTGTTCGTGGTGGGTCGGCGACGGTGACGCTGTTGGACACAGACGGCACGACAATCTGGGGTCCGATCAGCATCCCAGGAGGAGGCGGTGGACCCCCGACGGTGGCGGACTTCGATGGGGACGGACAGCCCGAGATCGGTGTGGCCGGGGCGGCCTACTACAGCGTCTTCGATACCGACGGCAGCGTGCTGTGGAGCATGCCCACCCAGGATCTCAGCAGCGCGCGCACCGGCAGCAGCGTGTTCGACTTCGAGGGGGACGGCCGCAGCGAGGTCGTCTATGCCGATGAGCTCACCCTGTGGATCTTCGACGGCAGCACCGGCGAGGTCCGCCTGGCCTGGGACGAACACTCGAGCTGGACCTTGATGGAGTACCCGGTCATCGTCGACGTCGATGCGGACGGCCAGAGCGAGATCGTCTTCATGTCCAACGACGGCATCAACCCCGGCTGGCAGGGCATCACCGTGGTCGGCGACATCGCCGAGAGCTGGGCCCCGACGGCGCCGACCTGGAACGAGCACGGCTACAACATCACCAACGTCGAAGACGACCTGTCCATCCCGGCCCATCCCACCATGAACTGGCTGACGGGGCACAACAGCTTCCGAGCGGGCGGCCTGCGGGACGCACCTGGGATTCCGGCTCCAGACCTGGTCCCCGTGATCGCAGATGTGTGCTGGCAGTGCGAAGACGGCGCTGCCCGCAGCGTCGATGTCGTACTCCAGATCGACAACCAGGGCACCGCCGACGTCGACAGCACCGTGGTCGCCGCGGTGTGGGCGGTGAGCGCCGACGGTGACGAGACGCTGATCGAGGCGATCACCTTGCCTCTGGGGCTGGCGGCGGGCACGCGCAGCGAAGCGGTGCAGATCTCGGGCTCTCTCTTGGGATCAGATGGTGCCCCCCTGGATGTGACCGAGCTGGTGGCTCGGGTCGACACGAGCTCGGCCTGGGATGCGGTGGGCCTGTCGGGAGGAGTCGAGGAGTGCGCCGAGGGCAACAACGCGGTCGTCGCGTCGGGCAGCACCTGTGAGTAAGGCTGGGGATGGGGGTGGGGCGGCGGCCTCTCGACGCGTCGGGTAGGGTAGGCGCCGACATCCTGGAGACGTCATGCCTCGCCTCACGCAGCATCTTCCTGGGACGGGAAGCCCCGCCCAGACCCTTCTCGCGCAGACACTTCCCTACCTGGGAGTCCTTGGCCTCGGGGCACTTCTGATCAGCGGGTGCGGCGGCAAGGACACAGGCGTTGGCGGAACCAGCGGCGACGGTGGCACCACCGCCAGCACGACCACCTGCGAGCTGGCCCTGGCCAGCGCTGGCGATGTCACGAATGACCCCAAGTGCCTGGCGATCGTCGACATCCTGGCGGGCATGGAGGTCGAGTGGAATTGGGAAGGCGACAGCAGCTACCCTGACTACAACGGTGTCATCTCGACGCCGGCCGTGGGTGATGTAGATGGCGATGGCACGCCCGAGGTCGTCTTCACCACCATGGCCGGCGGCTACTACAGCTACCCGGGGCTGCTCATCGTTCTCGACGGCGTGACCGGGGATGAAGAGCTGATGATCGACGCGGTCGGCGACAGCGACTACGTCTCTGGATCCAGCGGCGTCGCCCTGGCCGACCTCGACAATGATGGTGTGGTCGAGATCGTGGTCACGACCTCCAGCAGTTCTGTCGCTGCCTTCCACGCCGACGGTGAGCTGGTGTGGTCCTCGGCCGACCGGGCCGATGATCTCACCCTGTGGACCGCGCCCGCGATCGCAGATCTGGACGGCGATGGCCTGGCCGAGGTCGCGGCTGGCCGCGCCATCTTCGGTAGCAACGGCGCCTACAGGGAGTCCAGCACCCTAGATGGCTGGGGTGGGATCTCCTACAGCAGCATCATCGCCGATCTCGACGGTGATGGCATCTCGGAAGTGATCTCGGGCAACCACGCATTCCATCTGGACGGCACCGTGTTCTTCGACTCCAGCAAGTCCGTGGCTGACGGCATGGCGGCGGTCGGTGACTTCGACGACGACGGCCAAGGCGAGATCGTGCTCAGCTCCTGGGTCTACGGCACCGTGACCATGTTGGACACGGACGGCAGCGTGGTGTGGACGACGACGATTTCGCCGCCAGCCTCCAAGAAGTCAGCAGGGGGCGGCGGTCCGCCCGCCATCGCGGACTTCAACGGCGACGGTCGCCTGGAGATCGCCGTCTATGGTGGGCAATCCGTCTTCATGCTCGACGAGAGCGGCGACATCGAGTGGGAGTTCCCGATCACGGACGAGTTCGCCTACCTGGGCGGACTGACGGGCTTTGACTTCGACGATGACGGCAACATCGAGGTCGTGGTCACCGACGCGGGCAGCCTCTACGTGCTGTCGGGTACGATGGAAGTGTGGTGATGCAGGACGACCAATTCGCTGGAATCAACATCATCGGCTACCCGGTGGTCGCGGATATCGACGGCGATGGCCACGCCGAGCTGGTTGTCGGCACCAACAACGCGGGCTCGGACGACTGGTCCGGGGTGGTCGCGCTGCGCGACGTCTACAACTCCTGGGCCCCCGCACCGGCCAGCTACAGCCAGCACGCCTGGTACCCCGGCGTCCTCAACGACGACCTCACATCCCCCACCACGCCGAGCACGCCCTGGGATGGCGGGGACGACCTGTTCCGTGTGTCTCAGGCCGGAAAGCGCGGCGATGTCTACGTCTTGGCCCCGGACCTGCAAAGCGAGATTACCGATAGCTGCTTTGATTGTGGTAGCGCACTGGTCCACTTCCAGGCTTCCGTACAGGTCAGCAATATCGGTGCCGTGGATGTTGATTCCGACTACGCCGTCGGGATCTACGGTGTGACGGCCGAGGGGCGGCGTGAGCTGATCGACACGGCCCCATTCAGCGGTGGCCTGGCTATGGGAAAGAGCACAGACGCCGTCGAGCTCAGCGGCCAGTTCGCGACCAGCGTGGGCTTCGTCGCGCTGGAGTCCCAGGTCGACGGCAACGAGATCCGGTCGACTGAGTTCCTGGACGACCGCGACTACCTGGACTGCGACCCGGCCGACAACATCTTTCGCATCGAACTGCCCTGCGAGTAGCGCGGCGGCGCGCGCTTCCGACCCGATCTACTGGGCGTCGTGGATCCAGGTGGTCGAACCCGGCGTGGCGTCGGCCCAGTCCTGGCGGTCGTTCAGGGGAAGCCCGGTGAGCGGTTCGGTGCCCGTCGTGTTCGGGTCGCCGTCGGCGTCGAATTGGGCCACTTCGTTCCACTCTCGAACGGTCAGGTCGATCCGTGCCAGCAGCTCTTCCGCGTTGTCATAGCAGTCGATCATGTAGGTGGGAACGGCGTAGTCGCCGGTGTATCCCGCGGGCTCTGCGCCGTCGTGGTCCGCCGGGTCATAGTAGTTGGCCAGATTCACATTGGTACCGAAACTGGTCGCCAGCGGGCCCCATGAGAAGCGCTTGTAGTAGCTGGCGCGGTTGAGGAAGACGTAGGTGCTCATCGGCCAGCCCTTGTCGTCGACGATCAGGTCGGGATCGATGTAGGCGGCCCCCGCGTAGCACTGGCTGGCGGTGCCACCCCAGTCGCCGCCTCCGGTCGTGCTGGTCGTGCTGGTGGACAGGTCGGTCGTCTCGATTGTGAAGCTGCCCAGGCAGCAGTTGGGTGCGGAGTCATCCCAGTAGCTGTAGTCGAATTCGCAGTAGGGCATGCCGCCGATGGCGTTGGTCTCGCTGACGATGCTGCCATCCACGTCGATGGTGATCGACACCGTGCTGGGTCCGTCTCCTACTTCCCACGCTTCGTACTGGTAGTGGGACCACATGACGTAGTCGCAGGCGCCCTCGGGCACCGTCAAGTCGTAGACCAGGCCGCTGGCGTAGAGGTCCAGCTCGTTCGTCTCGAGCGTGCAGTCCAAGGCCACGTAGTCGGCGGTGCTCGTGCCGGGGGTGGCGGTGCAGGGCGTGTCGGTGGTTCCAGTCTGGTGAATGCGGGTGAGGTAGCCGACATCTTGGGGGGCAAAGAGCCCGAATTCGGTGGTCGGGATCGGCGTGGTGCCGGTGCCGGTGCCGGTGCCGGTGCCGGTGCCCGTATTCAGGTCGCCGGGGCAGCAGTCGGACTCATACCCATCCGACCAGTCGGGCAGCGCGGGCAGGGTGGTGTCGCCCGGTCCCTGGCACGCGGCGCACAGGACCGCACCACCGCAGAGGCCGAGGAGGGAGGCCTGGGTCGAGAGCGAGCGGGTCACTGGGTCACCCCGGTATCGGTGGAGTTGGTGGTGCCGGTGGACTGGTCGAGTCGACCGAAGCTCAGGGGCACATCGACATCCAACTGCATGACCTGATCGTGTTGGTCATAGCCGGCGAAGGTGATCGTCGCGGTCGCCGTGTCGAGACCATCCAAGTAGAGCGCATCGAGCGCGTCGCGTTGGCTGGCCGCGGCCAGGTTGACGCTGAAGTAGGCGGTTGTGCCGCTGGTAACCGAGACCGCCAGCGTGTCCGAGTAGTAGTCCAGGACCGCATCGCTGCCGCTGATGGCGTACTCCACGCGGTATTGTTCCAGCGTGAGCTGTGCGGTGGGGTCCACCAAGACGGCCTCGGCGAACGAGATGTCGGCCGAGACATCGTCGCCAGCGCAGGGTGCGCTGCAGATGGTGTCGATGGAGACACCAGCACCGTCGTTGATGTTGAACAGGACCAGGTCAGTCAGGGCCGGGGTGCACCCGGTCACCACCATGGCGAGCAGGGGCACGAGTGCGGTTGGGTTTCGGGTCACGGAGTACCTCCTCCGACGGGACACGGTCGTGGCGATGGTACCCGCGGCGCGCCCCCAGAGGCAAGGTGCCGAGCAGCGTGGGCAGGGCCACGGACAAGGTCCGCCGGGTGGTCTCGACCTTCTCAGGAAAGGTCCCGCAGAGATCAATCCGAGGGGCCTCGCCGTGCACGAGCGACTTGTTGGTGTCCTCTCCGCCGTCCAGTTCGTCCACGTCGACGTCATCGAAGAGCGCCACGGCCTGGCGCCGCTGCTCGCAAGTTCCTGACCACCCTGATGTCGACCGCTGTTCTGCGCCGACGGACACCCCAGCGGGGGCACCATCGGCACCCCTCGGCGCTCGCTTCGCGCCCGCGGTCTGTCGCGATTGGACGGACGCATCACCGCACGACCACCGCCCGGCCCGGGTACAGGTAGACGTGGGC
>JAADHA010000024.1 GCA_013152105.1 Oligoflexia bacterium
ATGCGATGGTCGGTCGGCTTCTTTAGCCTGTTCGGACGGTAGCGAATCCGTACGCGGCCGACGGTCGATGCACTCCTACCTGCGATGCACTCCTTACTCTCGGTCACCATTGCGCAGCGAGGGCTCCGTGAACTCAGTCCGCCAAGCGCCCAGCCATCCACGGCACCACGACGAAGGGCAGCCCAACCGCCGCGACCTCGGCGAGCCAGGGCACTTCGCTGGCCCGCCGCGCGACCAGGACGGGGTCGCGCGGTCTCAGCGGCGCCAGGCTCTGGTTCACGACCCAGGCGGTGGGGTGGATCCCGGCTCGGGCGAGGTCGTCCTGGAGCGCCTTGGCCTCGTGGACTGGGGTGGCCTCGGGCAGGGTGACCAGCAGGATCTTGGTGTAGCTCGGGTCCCGCAGCCGAGGCAGGAGCGCTTGGACCTCGGGCGGCGCGCTGCCGGCCATCCTCTGCACCTCGCGGTGGTAGCTCTCGGCCGCGTCAAGCAGCAGCAGGGTGTGCCCCGAAGGGGCGGTATCCAACACGACGAAGCGGTCCTCGGCGTCGGCCACGACCCGGGCAAAAGCGCGAAAGACCGCGATCTCCTCGGTGCAGGGCGATCGCAGGCCCTCCTCCAGCAGCAAGCGGGCCTGCTCGTCCAGGCCCTCGCCCACCGTGCGCAGGACCTCGTCGCGGTAGGCCGCGGTCTCGACCTTGGGGTCGATCCGGCTGAGGTGCAGACCGGGTTCGCCGTCGCCGAGGGACTCGATGGCCTCGGCGATGTGGGCCGCCGGGTCGGTGGTGCTGAGGTGAACGGCGTGCCCGCGCCGGGCCAGCGCGGTGGCGAGGGTGGCCGCGACGGTGGTCTTGCCGACGCCGCCCTTGCCCATCGTAAAGATCAGACCGCGTCCGCCGGCTTCAATGGACGGCAGCAGCGAGTCCAGGCTGGAGAAGCGCGGACCCTTCACGAAGGCGGGTGGTGGTGGCGGAGCCGTGGTACCCGCCAGCGCGCGCAGGGCGTCCAGGCCCACCAGCCCGAAGGGCATCAGCGGGATCTGTCGCCGGGGCAGCCGGGCCAGGCCGGGTGGCATGTCTCGCAGCGCCCGGTCGCCGCGCTCCTGGAGGGCCCGGGCCAGCGGGTCGTCGGGCTCGGTGGCCTGGAAGATGCCGTTGATCACCAGGCTCTGGCGCGCGATGTCGAGGGCTTCCAGCTCGACCCGGCTGCGCTCGGCCTCTTTCAGGGCGGCGGCCTCGGGGCGCGTGACCAGCACCAGCAGGGTCTGGTCGCCGTCGGACAGGGCGTGGCGCGCTGCCCTGTACAGGGCGCGCTGGTCGCCCAGGCCGGACAGGGGGCCCAGGCACGAGGTCCCGCCGACGTTGTCATCAAGGAAGCCCGTCCAGGCCGAGGGAAGCTCGAGCAGGCGCAGAGTGTGGCCGGTCGGGGCCGTGTCGAACACGACGTGGTCGAAGTCAGCGGTCGCCGAGAGATCCCCCAGCAGGGCGGCGAACTCGTCGAAGGCGGCGATCTCCACCGTGCAGGCCCCCGAGAGCTGCTCTTCGATGGAGCGGATCGCGACATCGGGCAGCACGCCGCGGTAGGGCGCGACCACCCGGTCCCGGTACGCCTTGGCGGCCGCGACCGGGTCGATGTCCAGGGCGCAGAGCCCGGGCAGGCCAGGCACCGGGCTGGGGCGATTGGAGAGGGTGCAGCCCAGGACCTCGTCGAGGTTGCTGGCTGGGTCGGTGCTGACCAGCAGCACCCGCCGGCCCGCATCGGCCAGCTCCAGGGCCATGGCGCTGGAGATCGTGGTCTTGCCTACGCCGCCCTTGCCCGTGAAGAACAGGAAGCGCGGTGGGTTCTCGGTCAGCAGCACGAGCCGCCTCCAGCGTTGATGGAGCCGGGCCCCGCGTCGGTGGATAAGGGAAAGAAGCGCGGTTTCAGCCACAGGGCGACCTTGACCAGGCCCAGCAGGACCGGCACCTCGACCAAGGGGCCAACCACCGCAGCCAGGGCCGCGCCGTGCGAGATGCCGAAGGTCGCGACAGCCACGGCGATCGCCAGCTCGAAGTTGTTCGATGCCGCCGTGAAGGACAGCGCCACCGTCTTGCCGTAGGTGGCTCCCACCCGGTGGCTGAGCAGGAAGGACACCGAGAACATCACCACGAAGTACAGCACCAGCGGGATGGCGATGCGCAGCACGTCGCGGGGCTGGGACAAGATCCGGTCGCCTTGCAGGGCGAACATCACGACGATCGTGAACAGCAGGGCGATCAGGGTCAACGGACTGATCCGGGGGATGAAGCGGTCGGTGTACCAGGCGTCGCCCTTGGCCTTTCGCAGGACCAGGCGGGTGATCAGGCCGGCGGCGAAGGGGACGCCCAGGTAGATCGCCACGCTCTTTGCGATCTGCAGCATCGTGATGTGTACGACCGCGCTCTGAAGCCCCAGCCAGCCGGGCAGGACCGTCACGAAGACCCAGGCATAGAGCGGAAAGAAGAGGATCTGGAAGACCGAGTTGAAGGCGACCAGGCCCGCGCAGTAGTCGGGGTCGCCGCCCGCCAGGTCGTTCCAGACGATGACCATGGCGATGCAGCGGGCCAGGCCGATCATGATCAGTCCGACCATGAACTCGGGCAGGTCTGACAGGAAGGTGACGGCCAGGCCGAACATCAAGAGCGGGCCGATGATCCAATTCTGGAGCAGGGAGAGCCCCAGGATCCGCAGGTCCCGAAACACCCGCCCCAGGCTTTCGTAGCGGACCTTGGCCAGGGGTGGGTACATCATCACGATGAGCCCGATGGCGATGGGGATCGACGTCGTGCCGACGCTGAGCGAGTCGAAGACCTGGGCCAGCCCGGTCCACCAGCGGCCCAGCAGCATCCCGGCGGCCATGGCCAGGAAGATCCACAGGGTGAGGAAGCGGTCGAGGAAGGACAGGCGGCGGATCGGTGCGGTGGTCATGGCCGGGTCCGTGGCTTCGTGATTCGACGAAATACGTATCCCCGGCGCTGGGGAGGCGTCAAGGGGGCGAGCGGAGGGCTCGCGTCTACAACAGGGCGGATGACGTGCCAGTCAGATAGTGCAAGGCAATGCGGGAACTTGCCGGAATCGCCGTAGAAGCCATCAGCCTGGGCGGTGTGGAGACCTGCATTCACTTGCCCGGCCTGGGCCTGTGCTTTGACATGGGCACCTGCCCCCGCCGCGCGGTGCGGCACCCCCTGGTGTTCTTCACGCACGCCCACGTCGACCACATGGCGGGGGTCATCGTCCACTGCGCGACCCGCAGCATGCAGCGCATGAAGCCACCCACCTACGTCATGCCCACGGCGAACGTCCAGGACTTTGGCGATCTGCTCGATGTCTGGCGGCGCCTGGACGGCTCCGAGTTGCCCTGCCAGGTCGTCGGCCTGCCCGCCGGCGACAGCTTTGCGATTCGGCCAGGCTTGTGGGCCACAGCCCACGCGACCAATCACCGGGTGGTCTCACAGGGCTACGTGTTGACCGAGCGCCGGAACAAGCTCAAGGACCGCTTCAAGGGCCTGCCCGGCCACCAGCTCGGCGAAATGCGTCGCAACGGAGAACAGATCACCCAGCCCATCGACACGCCGCTGGTCGCCTTCACAGGCGACAGCCGCATCGAGATCATCGATCGGGTCGACGCCTTCCGCAAGGCCCGGCTGCTCATCATGGAGGTCACCTTTCTCGACGACCAGGTCAGCGTGGAGCTGACGCGGGCCAAGGGCCACATCCACCTCGACGAAGTCATCGAACGCGCCAACCTGTTCGAGAACCAGGCGATCCTCTTCACGCACCGCTCGGCTCGCTACAGCCCTCGCCAGGCGGCCGAGATCGTCGCGGCGCGCTTGCCAGCGGGCTTGCGAGACCGCGTGAGCGTCCTGTAGCCACCCTCGCCGACAACGCCCGTCACTGGCCGACCCCCAGAAACCACAGCACGCCATCACCCACCTGTGGGTCGTCGGCGCTGATCCCACCCGAGATGGCGCCTTCGCGGACGAAGGACGGGGACACGTCCTCGGGCAGGATTGTGGCGTTGTTGTAGCGCAGCATCGACGCCTGCTGGGCGCTGTGCAGCATATTCGTGGCGTGCATGGTGCGGTACCCCAGCGCGTGGTCCGGCAGGCCCTGAAAGCGGTGATAAGGCTGGGTGAGCTCGGCGATGAGCTGGGCTGGTTCCCGCTCGGCCCACCACGCATCTGCCGATGCTGGATCGTCCGGCACCAGAAGGGCGAAGCGGTCCTGGTTGCTCTGTGGCGCATAGGCCAGGTCGTCGGACAAGAAACCAGGGCTCTCGACATCGACCCAACCCGCGACGGCCAGATCCGGGTGCCGCCCCAAGGCGCCAGCAGCCAGCGCGCCGCCAAAGGAACGCGATGACAGCACGATCATCTGGGGGTCGACGCCGTCCTGGACCGAGACCCAGCGCAGCAGGGACGCCAGGTCGTCCTGGCTTTCGTGGCCGTTGGCGTCCTCTTCGCCATCGCTGGCGCCCCGCCCGCGGGGATCCCAGCTCACGACTGCCACACCGTGGTCAGTGAGCATATCGGCCTGTCCGGCATCCATCAGCCGGGCTCCCCACTCGAAGCCCGGCGGGACCAGCACAACCGCCGCGGTGCAGTCCTGGCGGTGAGGCCACCGGGCGTGGACGCGCAGCCGCAAGCCTGGCTGGACTTCCAGCCACAGATCCTGGCTGTGATCGCCTCGACCCAGGGAGTCAACTGGAACAGGCGCACTACAGCCGCTGGACGCCCAGGCATCTGGCGGCAACTCCACCGGCACACAAGACAGCAGGGAAAGGACCAGTACCAACACGGCCACCACGGTAACACCTGGTCCATGGGGGCGGCGACACCGTCGGCCCCACGTGCAAGCACACCCCGCAGAGGGATACCCTCACCGAAACATGGCCCACGCGCCTCCGCGGGTCCCAACCATAGTGAGCCGCCCGCTGTCCCGTCCCGCACCCATCCTGCCCGTACTTCCAGATCGGTACGAGCCATGGCCCGACGACCGTCGCGCCTTGCTGGGCCGCGGCGGGGCCAGCGAGGTCTGGCGAGTGCATGACCGGGTCCTGGGTATCCTGGTTGCGCTCAAGGTACTTCGCAGCGATGGTGCCCGGCTGGCCGGCAAGCTGGAGCGCGAAGCCGTCATCTCGGCTTCAGTGGTCCACCCGAATGTCATCGCCTTGCACGACATGGGCCGTACACCGCAGGGCCGCCCCTACCTGGCCTTCGCCCTGGCCAGCGAGGGCAGCATGTTGGACCACGCGACCCAGATCTTGACCTGGGCCGAGCTGAGACGGCAGACCATCGGCCTGCTCGACGCGCTTGGGGCACTCCACGCCCGCGGCTTGCTGCACCTCGACGTCAAGCTCTCCAACCTGCTGCTGCACCGCATCAGTCCTCGCAGACGAGTGCTGTGGCTGGCCGATCTGGGCGTGGCTCGCGCTCGCTTCAGCGATGACGAAGACGAGGGCATGGTGCTGGGCACGGTCGGCTATATGGCGCCCGAGCGACTGACGGGTCGTCGCCAACACTGGGGTCCACCGACCGATCTATTCAGCGTTGGGGCTGTGCTCTACCGCCTGCTCACCGGTGAATTGCCCTATCCAGCCAAGGACCCGGTCAAGGCCCTGGCGGCTCGCCAGCACCCCCCCGGCGGGGTGCCCACCCGAGAAGGCATGGTCGTGCCCAGCGGGCTGGAAGACATCGTGTTGGCGCTGCTGCATCCCGACCGCCGCTCGCTACGACCTCGCGGCCGATGTCGCCCGCGCCATCAACGCGCTGCCCGATCCCCGCACCGAGCGCCCCCCCAACCTCAGCACCCAGGGCGGCCCCCCCCGCCTGGCGCTGCTGGCCCAGCTTGGTGAGGACTCGCTGGTCGACTGGCCTCCCCACGACATCACGGCGGCACAGGCGCCCGTCGCGCGGATCAGGAACCGGCGCGCAAGCATCGTCTGGCACAAGCCCGATCCCCTCCGCCCGCCCCGTCATCGACCCGAGCCCTACATCCCCAGGCGGGTGCCTCAGGAACCCCGGTTGGTCGCCCACCGCGAGATCCCGGTGGTTGGGCGAAACCCGGAACTCGACCGGCTCTGGGCTGCCGCCGTGCTCCGTCAGCGCCAGCCTGTGCTGGTGGACATCGCCGGGGCCAGCGGTTTGGGCCGCACGCGCCTGGTGGACGAACTGACGCGCACCATGGAGCGCGTGGGGATCGCCCAGGGCGTGCGCCTGGACTACGCCGGCAGGGCCAGTCCCGACCAGGGCATCGACGGCGCCATTCGCCGCTTGCTGCCCCCCTTGCCCAACAAACGGGCCTACCGAAGCGACATCGCCCGAACCCTGGCCCGCCTGCGGGGCGACTCGCCGACCGCTTGTCGACACGACGCCACCAGCCTGGCTGAGCTGCTGACCCAAGGCCCGACCGGCCCCAACCCCGACCGGGCCACGGCGCGGTCCTTCATTGTCGAACACCTGCGGGCAACCGCCTGGCGTGGCTTGACCTGGCTGTGGCTGGACGATGTCCATCTGGCGGGCGAGTCTGACGATGGCTGGACGCTGATCGAGATGATCTTCGCGACCAGATCACCGACGCTGATCCTGTGTTCCTACGTCGATGAGCCCGCCCATCGTACCGCCCTGAGACCGCTGCGTCGGCTCCTGGCTCGGCACAGCAAGCGCAGCTACCACATCGGTCTAGAGCTGCTGAGTGACACCGACGCCCGCAAGCTGGCACGCGCCCACTTGCCCATGGCCGAAGCCCTGGCCGCCGAGCTTGCCGCTAGCACCGGCGGCCATCCGCGCTTCATGCACGACCTGATCGTTCATCTGGTCCGACAGGGTGCCCTCAAGCCCGGCAACAAGGACATCAACGGCATTCCACAGTGGACCTGGGCTGCCGACGCCGCACCGCTGCCGGCCGACCGCTTCGACTTCGCACGCCAACGCCTGGCCTTGGTGACCCACGACCGGCCGGAACTGGTACACGCCCTGCTGACCGTGCGCCTGGCCGGGACCGGCGCGCCCGAGCGCGTCGTGACCCGGGTCACGGGGAGCACCCTGGACGAGTTGGTCACGCTCGGGCTGATCCGCGTGCAGGGTGACGGCCTGGTCATCGACTCGCCTGCCCTCAAGCAGGCCATCTCCGAACTGGAACGTCCGACCGAACTCAACCGAACGATCCACGACAACCTGGCCGCGGCCTGGCTGGAAGAGGGCGACACCCCCCAAGCCCAGGCCCGGGCGGGCTTGCACCTGGCCCTGGCTGGCGAAGCTGCTCGGGCCCTTCCCTTGCTCCACCACGCGCTGGCACAGTCCGTGGACAGCCTCGGTCGACAGTCCCTGGCGCGCCTGGCTCGACGCACGATGGATCTGGCGAAGACCGTCGCCCCCGAAAAAGGCGACCCGCTGGAACACGCCTGGGTTGACGCCGCCTTGATCCGCAGCGACGCCCTGTGGCGCTTGGGCAAGGCAGACAGCGCCCTGGCCTTGGACCACGACATCACAGAGACGGCCTTGCCACCCGATGTCGCGGTTCGCGCAGCCTGCCAGCACGCCCTTCATCTGGGCCCCTTCGCGGTCGCTCGAACCGGCATGGACCGGCTGGCAGAGGTCGAACCTCTCTTGCTCCAGGTACCGCTCTGCCTACGTGCCCGCTTCTACGCCACCCGCGCCTCGCTGCAAGCCCAGCTCTCCCAAGCAGACGCCGCCCTGGTCGATGTCGAGTGCGCGCTCGCCCTGGAACCTACGCCGGACGTGCGTGCCCAGGCCCTGCTGCTGCGTGCCAGGCACACCTCCGCCGAGGACGCGGTCCGCGCCGCCGAGACCGCGCGCGCTGTCCAGGAACTTGCCAACCAGCACGGCCTGCTGGAAGAAGAGCTCTCGGCCTGGGAGATCCTCGCTCACCTGGCCGTACCCCTGGGCCAGACCAAGGACCGGATCGCCGAGATCGAGGCGGCCATCGTGCGCTTGGGACGCATCGGAGAGCGCACCAAGGCCGGTCGGCTGCTGGTGTGCCTGGGCGATCTCCACCGCGACTGCAGTGACCTGGAGCTGGCCGCATCCGCCTACACCGACGCCCTCAGGCTGGTGTCGACCGGGCGGGAATCCTGGACATTCCAGGCCCGCATCGGGCTGGCCATGCTGGCCACCACTCGGGGGGACGGGGCTCGTCTGCGAACGCTGGTCGACCTGGGAAGACGGGCGACCACACCCTCTCGGGCTCGCCTTTGGACCCTCTTCGGCATCCTGGCGGACACCCTCCAGGGCGCGGCCCCCGTGCTGCCAGACCGTGAGACCCTGGAACAGGCCGCGCTGTCCGGCCCGGCCGGGCTCTTCGCCACCGAGCTGCTGGTGATGAGCCTGCTCGACGCTGACCATCCCGACGCTGACCATCCCGACGCCAGCGAACTCCTGGCCCACTTGCGGGAGCTGGCTCAAGGACAAGGCGTCGAACGCCACGCGATCGATCCACTCTTGGCCCGGGCGTCGCTGGCACTCGCGACTAGTCGCGCTTGAGCGCGCCTTTCACCAGGTCTGGAAGCCGCGGCAGGTACGCGTAGACACGCCTGGCCACCCGCAGGGGCATGGCCGGACTGCCCAGCACGGTCTGGCCATCCGGCACGTCACGGCCCACCCCCGACTGGGCGGCCACCATCGAGCCCGCGCCGATCTTGCGATGGTCCGCCACCCCGGACTGGCCGCCCAGCATGGCGTCATCCCCGACCTCGACGCTGCCAGCCAGCCCGACCTGGGCGGCGATGAGCGCGCCACGCCCGATCTGGACATTGTGCCCGACCATCACCAGGCCATCCAGCTTGGCGCCGTCACCGATCCGGGTCACGCCCAGAAAAGCGCGGTCGATGACGCAGTTGGGTCCAATCTCCACGTCGTCGCCGATCGACACGCAGCCAACCTGCACGACCTTCAAGGGACCGGCCGGGCCGCGCTCGTAGCTGAAGCCGTCGGCCCCGATCACCGTACCGGCGTGGATCCGGCAGCGCGCCCCCACGGTGGTGCCCGGGTACAGCACGACATTCGGGTAAAGCACCGTGTATGGGCCAACGCGGCAGTGCGCCGCCACGAAAGCCCCCGCGTGAACCACGACGCCGGGGGCGAGGATCGCCAGGTCATCGACCGTGGCCGTGGGGTGTACCGTGGCATCGACCCAGGTCGTTCCCCTGGGTTCGTCCAGGTTCACGCCGCGAGGCTGGATCAGGAAGCCGTCCCGTTCGGGGAAGAGCGTGCGAAGCGCCTTGATGAACGCCTGCTTGGGCTGTTCCACCACAACGCAAGAGCGTTCCGGGATCGCGACGCTCACAAGCAAGACGCCAGCGCGGCAGTGCTCGGGCACGCTGCGTTCGGCAAAGGCGAGTTCGTGGGGCTGCGCCGTGTCCAGTTCTCCGACGCCATTGATTGTCTTGTCCTGGCCGACCAGCCGCCCGCCCACCAAGGCCGCGAGCTGGGCCGCGGTCACGGTGTGAGCCGGGTGATCGTCCGCGGGAAGGGGATGGTCTCGCGGATGTGCTGGATCCCGCAGACCCAGGTCACGAAGCGCTCCAAGCCCATGCCGAAGCCGCCATGCGGCACCGTACCGTAGCGGCGCAGGTCCAGGAACCACTCAAAGTATTCCTGGGGCAAGGCGTGTTCCTGGATCTTCTGCAGCAGCACGTCCAGGCTGTCCTCGCGCTGCCCCCCGCCGATGACCTCGCCATAGCCTTCGGGAGCGAGCACATCGACGCCCAGCACACGGGCGGGGTTTTCGGGGTCCTCCTTCATGTAGAAGGCCTTCACCGCGGTCGGGTAGCCGTAGACCATGATCGGTCGATCATACTGCTTGGTCAGCACGGTCTCGTGGGGGCTGCCGAAGTCGTCGTCGGGGTCGACCGGCTGGCCGAGCTCGGCAAGCTGCGCGCAGGCGTCGTCGTAGCTGATCCGCGGGAAGGGCTTGACGACCGCTTGCAGCTTGGAGATGTCGCGGTCCAGCTCGAGCAGCCACTGGCGGCCCCGCTCCAGGACGAATTGCACGCAGTACACGGTGAAGTCTTCGGCGATGTCCATGATGTCTTCGAGGTCGGCGAAGGCGATCTCGGGCTCTACCATCCAGAACTCGGTCAGGTGGCGCCGCGTGCCGCTCTTTTCGGCCCGAAAGGTCGGTCCAAAGCAGTAGGTCTTGCCGTAGGCGGTGGCGCCGGCTTCCTGGTAGAGCTGACCGGACTGGGTCAGGTAGGCCGGCCGACCGAAGTACTCGGTCGCGAACAGGGTGCTGGTGCCCTCACAGGCGTTGGGCGTGAAGATGGGCGAGTCCATCAGCATATAGCCGCGGTCGTCGAAGTAGCTGCGAATCGCCATCACCGACAGGTGGCGGATCCGCATGATGGCGTGCTGGCGACGACTTCTCAGCCACAGGTGGCGGTGGTCGTGGAGAAAGGCCGGGCCGTGTTCCTTGGGGGTGATCGGGTAGCCCTGCGCATCTTGCAGGATGTCGATCCCGCTGACCTGAAGTTCAAAGCCACCGGGGGCCCTGGCATCGGCCCGCACGGTGCCCCGCACGACCAGGGATGACTCCTGGCCCAGCCGGCGGAGGGCCTGAAAGGCGTCGTCACCGATGTTCTTCTTCTGCGCCACGCACTGGATGATCCCCGTCCCGTCACGAAGCTGAGGAAAGGCGATCTTCCCCGAGGAACGCAGGTTGTACAGCCAGCCACGCAGCGTGACCACCTGGTCCTGGTGCTGGCCGATGGTCGCGATGGTGGCCAGGCTGGGCTGGTCTTCGGGCAGGTGCTGCAAGGACACGGTGGCCTCCGCTGTGGTGAGGCCGTCCTTGTACCTTTCGCGCTGGGCAGCGTCGACCCTGGTGCCGCGTCAAGCTCAGCGCAGGATCGTAAACTCGACTCGGCGGTTGTTGGCCCGGCCTTGCTCGGTCCGGTTCGTGTCAATGGGCTGCGATTCGCCGAAGCCGATGGCTTCTAGCCGAGAGGGCTTGATGCCCTGGCTGATCAGGTAGGCGCGGACGGACTCGGCACGCGACTGGGAGAGCCTGAGGTTGTAGTCGTCGTTGCCTTCATTGTCCGTGTGGCCTTCTACCCGCACTTCGATCTCGGGATTGTCCATGATCGCCTGGGCGACTTCGTTGAGCAGCTCGAAGCTGGACGGTTCGATCACGGCCGAGTTGAGGGCGAAGTTGACTTGCTCCAGGATCTCGATCTTCTTCTTGCTGATGATGATCTTCTGGGGCTTGACGTCCGGGCAGCCATCCTCGTCCATATAGCCGTTGACGACTTCGGCTTGGAGCGGGCAGCGGTCCACGTCATCGGGCACACCGTCGCCATCATTGTCCAAGTCCGGACAGCCGTCGCTGTCCTTGAAGCCGTCGAGATCCTCGGCTTCTTGGGGGCACTCATCGACATCGTCTTCCAGGCCGTCGCCGTCGCTGTCGATGTCCGGACAGCCGTCTTCGTCTCGGTCGCCGTCGTAGTCCTCGGCCGCATCGGGGCAAGCGTCGAGGTCGTCATCCAGACCGTCTCCGTCACGGTCGCCGGGCGCGCAAGCGATGGCCAGGGCGATGGCATTTTCCGACCACCGCAGGGACTGGTCGAGGTGCCGGCGGGCTTCACTGCCATCGCCGTGCGAGAGGGCCACGTCGGCAAAGTGCTGGTGCGACTGGGCCAGGGCCCACTCCCGGGGGGCGCAGCGCGGCACGAAGCGGTTGGCCTGGAGTTGGTTCAGCTTCTGCTGCGCCAGCACGGAGTCCGTGTCCAGGTTCCAGGCCGGCGCGCAAGCCAGGGCCAGCGTCAGCAGCAGGGCGGTCACTCTGTGTCCTCATCGAAGATGTCCGTGTCCAGCTTGTCATCTTCCATGATGCTGGGTTTCTTGTCGGGGTCCGGCGGTGTGTCCTGGTCTTCCCCGATGATCTGCATCAGTTCGCTATTGTCGGGTTCTTCGGGGGTCTGTCCCTGTTCTTCAGGCGCCGGCGCTGGCTGGACTTCTTCGGGCACGATCTGCGACGGATCGCCGCCTACCGCGGCCTTTTGAGTGGCAGCATTGGCCAGACGGATCGCTTCGGCCGCCATCTCATCGGCGCTTTGAAAGTGGCTGCGCGCGTACTGGTGTTGGGCTTCGTCGAGGTAGGCGCGGGCCATGGTCGCGTCGTGGGTCGCGAGATCGAGCGCCCCCGAGGCTTCAGCGTGGCGCACGGCCTGATCCGCATCCAGAAGCCCAACCGTGGTTTTCACCGCACAGCCGGACAGCAGCAGGCCGAAGAGCGTGGACCAGAGCAGGGAAGGCGACCGCGCGGTCATGCGGTACTCGATCCAGGAAGGAGGGGTGAGGGGGTCCCGAGACGCAGCCCGGAGCATGGATTCAGCCACGAGCCGAGGGGGGTGTCAAGCGGGCGGGCGCGCTTGCCCCCGGTCAGGCTCGTCGCTACACCGAAGCCCTCACGAGCATTGGAGCGACTGTGCCGGACGCCCGCGTACTCTGTGTGTTCGGTACGGCCAGCGATGTAGGCAAGAGCTGGATCACCGCTGGGCTCTGCCGGCTGTTCGCCAGAGCGGGCGTCGATGTGGTCCCCTACAAGGCCCAGAATATGTCCAACAACGCCGGCTTGACGGCGACAGGCTTGGAGATGGGGCGGGCGCAGATCGTCCAGGCCCACGCCTGCCGGCTCGCGCCCGAAGTCGACATGAACCCCCTGCTGCTCAAGCCCAACACCGCCGTCGGCGCCCAGGTCGTCGCCCTGGGTCGGGTCGTCGGCACGATTCGCGCTTGCGAGTACTTCTCGGGGGGCATGGAGGCCCGCCGGGGGCTGGTCCTCGATGCCCTCGACCGACTGCGCCGCAGCCACGATCTGGTCATCGCCGAAGGAGCGGGGTCCTGCGCCGAGGTGAACCTGCGCGACCGCGACATGGTCAACTTCCCGGTCGCCCACCACGCCGCTGCGCCAGTGATCCTGGTCGCCGACATCGACAAGGGCGGCGTCTTCGCCCAGGTCAAGGGCACGCTGGACTGTGCGCTCCCCGAAGATCGGGCCCGGGTGAAGGGCGTCATCGTCAACCGCTTTCGCGGCGATCCATCCCTGTTTCATGATGGCGTGGCCTGGCTCCAGGCCCACACCGGGGTGCCGGTGCTGGGGGTCGTGCCC
>JAADHA010000310.1 GCA_013152105.1 Oligoflexia bacterium
TCGGGGGCCTGCCAGCCCTGGATGGCCAGGGCCTGCTGGAGACCGGCCAGGCACAGGCTGACGTGGGCCCGCGTGCAGCTTGCCCCCATCAGGCCGATCCGCCAGGCCTTGCCCGCGAAGGCGCCGAGACCTCCACCGATCTCCAGGCCAAGCTGGTCGAGCAGGAAGCGCCGAACCTCGGCCTCGTCGACCCGGTCGGGAGTCGAGACCAGGGTGAGCTGCGGCAGTCGCTCTTCGGCGGGCACGGGCAGGGTCAGACCCAGGGCGAGCAGGCCCGCCCGAAGGGCAGCGGCGTGGCGGCGGTGGCGAGCGAAACGCACGGCGAGGCCCTCTTCCAGGACGCATCGCAGACCCGCATACAGTGCGTAGTTCATGTTGACGGGTGCGGTGTGGTGATAGGCCCGCTTCTGACCAGACCAGTAGGAGGCCAGCAAGGACAGGTCCAGATACCAGCTCTGTGCTGGGCTCTCGCGCACGGCCACGGCCGCCATGGCCCGCTTGGAGAGGCTCACCGGGGCCAGCCCCGGCGGAACGCTGAGACATTTCTGCGTCCCAGAGTACGCGGCATCCACACCGTGCCTGTCCAGATCGACCGCGCAGCCGCCCAAGGACGTGACACAGTCGGTCAGGAGGAGGGCGCCGATCTGGTCGGCCACGGCCCGCATGCCCGACAGGTCCTGAAGCACCCCGGTGCTGGTCTCGGCGTGAACAACCGCCAGCAGCTTGAAGCGGCGGCCGTCGGCCCTGGCCAGCAAGTCAGCGGGATCGATGGCCCGACCCCAGGGCGTGTCGACGCGCACCACCTGGGCCCCACAGCGCCGCGCGACTTCACATATGCGGCCACCAAACACCCCGTTGACCCCCACCAGGACCCGGTCTCCTGGCTCGACCAGGTTGACCAGCAGGGTCTCCATACCCGCCGATCCCGTGCCCGATATGGGCATGGTCATGGCGTTGCGGGTGCCGAAGACCTGGCGCAGCATCGCCTTGGTGCCGTCCATGATCTCGATGAAGGCGGGGTCGAGGTGGCCGATGCAGGGCCTGCTCAGAGCCTGGAGTACATCGGGCGGCACATCGCTGGGTCCAGGGCCCATGAGCACGCGGGTTGGGGGATTGAGGCGGGGGGGCAGCAGCGCTGGGGCCGTCTGGGAATCGGTCGTCACGAGAACCTCCAAGGAGTGCGCCCCCTAAGCGCGTGCACTGGCGCTGTCACTGCGGTCGGATCCCGCGACGGATAGGAGTGGGCCATGCCTGATCACTGCTCGCTCGGACTTCGCTACCACCGCGAACCCCTGTCGGGCGGTCCAGAACTTCTGGGCGCAAACACCAGCCTTCAGATCCTCGACCAGACCGCCCTGCCCGATGAAGAGCGCTGGCTGGACGCGAGCGACCCGCTGGAGATGCTCACCCACATCACCCGCCTGCGGGTCCGTGGCGCACCGATGATCGGCGTGTGCGCCGCCCTGAGCCTGGCGTGTGCGGCCAGCCGCGGGCAGGACGCCCCGACCTTGCGCCGACACGCCCTGAAGCTTCGCGCCGCGCGCCCCACCGCGGTGAACCTGATGGCGGCCATCGACCGTCTGCTAGCGGTGCTAGATACTGCACCCAAGCAGCTTGTGGTCGAGGCCGAGCGTGTCTTCACCGACGACCGGGCCCTGTGCGAGGCCCTCGCCCGACGAGGGTCGCGCCGCATTCGCCCCGGCGATGCCATCCTGACCCACTGCAACACCGGTGGCCTGGCCACCGCGGGGGTCGGCACCGCGCTGGGCGCAATCCGGCGGGCCCATGAACAGGGCAAGGGGATCACGGTCTGGGTCGACGAGACCCGGCCCCTGCTGCAAGGCGGGCGACTGACCGCCTGGGAATTGGAGCACCTACAGATTCCATACCACCTGATCACGGACAGCACCGCCGGCCTGCTGATGGCCCGGGGGCAGGTCGATCGCGTCCTGGTGGGCGCGGACCGCATCGCTGCAAACGGCGACTTCGCCAACAAGATCGGCACCTACAGCCTGGCGGTCCTGGCCCACCACCATGGCGTGCCCTTTCACGTCGTCGCGCCTCGCACCACGGTGGACCCGGCCTGTCCAGACGGCGCGGTGATCCCCATCGAAGAGCGGGCAGCGGACGAGGTGCGCGGGCTGTCTGGGCGCCTGCGCTGGGCGCCGATGAAGGCACCCGTCTTCAACCCGGCCTTTGATGTGACACCCGCTGACTTGGTGACGAGCTGGATCCTGGACGACGCCGAGCTGAGCCCTCAGGACGTGGGTTCCGGGGGGCTGCTCACCTGAGCGCCTGCGCGCCGGCTCACTCTAGAACTGTTCAGCCTCGGTCGACCCGGCCAGGGCTGATGTGCTGGACTGGCCACCGGTGATGACGCTGCGGACCTCGTCGAAGTAGCCGGTGCCGACCTCGCGCTGGTGCTTGACCGCGGTGTAGCCGTCGGGCACGCCAGCGAATTCGGCGTCCTGCATATCGGCGTAGGCGGCCATGCCTCGCTCCCGATAGCCCTGGGAGAGGTTGAACATCGACCAGTTGAGGGCATGGAAGCCGGCCAAGGTCACGAACTGGTACTTGTAGCCCATGGCGCCAAGCTCGCGCTGGAACTTCGCGATGGTCGCATCGTCCAGGTTGCTGCGCCAGTTGAAGCTGGGTGAACAGTTGTAGGCCAGCATCTTGCCGGGGAAGCGGGCGTGGATGGCGTCGGCGAAGGTGCGCGCCTGCTCCAGATCGGGGTGGCCGGTCTCCATCCACACCAGGTCCGCGTAGGGCGCGTAGGACAGGCCGCGCGCGATGCACAGCTCCATGCCCGGCCGGATGTAGAAGAAACCCTCGGGGCTGCGTTCGCCAGTCAGGAAGGGCCGGTCGGCCGGGTCGATGTCACTGGTGATGAGCCGGGCGCTGTCGGCATCGGTGCGAGCGACCAGGACCGTGGGCACGTCCATGACATCGGCGGCCAGGCGCGCCGCGACCAGGGTTCGGATGAACTGGCTGGTCGGCACCAAGACCTTGCCGCCCAGGTGGCCGCACTTCTTCTCGCTAGCCAACTGGTCCTCGAAGTGGACGCCGGCGGCCCCGGCCTCGATCATGGCCTTCATCAGCTCGTATGCGTTGAGCGGGCCACCGAAGCCGGCCTCGGCATCGGCCATGATCGGGGCCAGCCAGTGGCGCTTGGCCCCTCCCTCGCTGTGCTCGATCTGGTCGGCCCGAAGCAGCGCGGCGTTGAGCCGCTTGAGGAGCTGGGGTACGGAGTTGACCGGATACAGGCTTTGATCAGGGTAGACATTGCCCGAGACATTGGCGTCGGCGGCGGTCTGCCAACCAGACAGGTAGATGGCCTCCAGCCCCGCCCGAACCTGCTGCATGGCCTGGTTTCCGGTCATGGCACCCAGCGCTTGGACGAAGGGGCGCTGCTTCATCAAGCTCCACAGACGACGGGCACCCAGGTCGGCCAGGGTGTGCTGGATGCGGTAGCTGCCTCGCAAGCGGTCGACATCGGACTTGCTGTAGGGCCGAACGATGCCGTCCCAACGGTCATCATGGATGTCGCGGGCGAGGGGGGTCTCGATGGAAGCGACGACGGACATGGTTCCTCCAGATGGAGTGGGTGGGGCGGGCGGGGTGAACTGAGGCCGAGCTGGGACTGCGCTGGGATGTGTGGGAGCGGGACTAGCGTCGTTAGTCCAGGAGATCGTAGGCGGGCAGGGTCAGGAAGTCGGGGCACCGCGTGGCCGAGACCAGTTCGACGAAGATCCGAGCGGCATCGGCGAAGCGGTGGCCAGGCCCGGCCTCGGCGCCGAGTCGAGCGGCCTGGTCTTCGATCACACCCACCACACGTTGTTCGGTGACGACGCTGCCGTCTTCCAGGGTGGCCTTGTGGTGAGCCTGTTGCCAGAGCTGGGCGCGAGAGATCTCGGCGGTCGCGGCGTCCTCCATCAGGTCGTAGAGCGGCACACAGCCGTTGCCACGCAGCCACGCTTCAAGGTATTGCAGACCGACGCGAGCGTTCCAGGCGACACCTTGTAAGGTGCGAGTGCCGGCGGGCACGGCCAACAGCTCTGCCTGGCTCACCGAGACCTCGGGGCGAAGCCGGGTGAGCTGGTTGCTGGCGGGCATATGGGTGTCGAAGACCTGGCGAGCGATCGCCACCAGGCCGGGGTGGGCGACCCAGGTCCCGTCGTGCCCGGCCTTGACCTCGCGGAGCTTGTCCAGGCGCACCTTCTCCAGGGCAGCGGCGTTCTTCACCGGGTCCCGCTTGATGGGGATCTGCGCCGCCATCCCGCCCATGGCGTGGACCTTGCGGCGGTGACAGGTCTGGATGAGCAGGCTGGTGTAGGCGGCCATGAAGGGCTGGCTCATGCCGACCTGGGCCCGGTCTGGAAGGAGCATCTCGCGATGAGCCTGGAGCGTCTTGATGAAGCTGAAGATGTAGTCCCAGCGGCCACAGTTGAGGCCGCTGCTGTGGTCGCGCAGCTCCCACAGGATCTCGTTCATCTGGAAGGCGGCGGGCAGGGTCTCGATGAGCACCGTGGCCTTGATCGTCCCCTTGGCGATGCCCAGCGCCTGCTGGGCGGCGACGAAGACACCGTTCCACCAGCGAGCCTCGCGGTAGTGCTGGAGCTTGGGCAGGTAGAAGTAGGGCCCCGTACCCTTGGTCAGCAGGGCGGCCGCGTTGTGGAAGAAATACAGGCCGAAGTCGACCAGGCTGGCCGGGGCCGGCTGGCCGTCGACCAGCAGGTGCTTCTCAACTAGGTGGAGCCCACGGGGTCGAACCAGCAGGACGGCCGGGTTCTCACCCACCTGGTAGTGCTTGCCGCGCGCCGGGTCGTCGAACTCAATGGACCCAGCGACGGCGTCGATCAGGTTCACCTGTCCGTCGATGCAATTGGCCCAGGTGGGACTGTTCGAATCCTCGAAGTCGGCCATGAAGCAGTTCGCACCACTGTTCAGGGCATTGATGATCATCTTGCGCTCGACCGGGCCGGTGATCTCCACCCGGCGATCGAGCAGGTCGGTCGGGAGCGGGGCTACGGTCCAGTCAGCGGCACGCAGGGCGGCAGTCTCGGCCGGAAAGTCGGGGAGCGACCCGCCATCGTCGGCCGGGCGGTTGAAGCGGGCCTGCTGTTCACGCCGTGCCGCCAGCAGCTCAGCCCGACGCGGACCGAAGGAGCGGACCAGCTCCGCGACAAAGTCGAGGGCTGCGGGTGTGAGCACGTCGGCCCGGCGTCCGCTCTGGTCGGCCCGGATGACTACGGGGGCGCTGCTCATGGGTCCTTCCTGGGTGGTACTTCACCTTCCTCCGACGGTGAGCCACCCGCAATGGGTGCCGCGATGTGTGGATGCAGTCGCTGTCACGGGCTGGACAGCTAGGCTGCTAGGTTGTAAAGCATGTCAACTCGACCGTCCCCGGAGTCCGCGTGCCTCACTCGCCCCAACTCGGCCCCAAGGTGCGCAGCTTGCGTCGCCAACAGGGTCTGACCCAAAAGCAGATGGCAGAGCGTCTCTCGATCTCGGCCAGCTACCTCAACCTCATCGAGCATGGCAAGCGCCCCCTCTCGGCCCCGGTCCTTATCAAGCTGGCCCAGAGCTTCCCGATCGACCTGGCCACCTTCGGAGAGGACGGCGCCCAGTCTCAGACCGAGCTGACGGAGATCTTCGCCGACCCCCTGTTCGACGACCTGGGCCTGACCACCGCTGACGTCAAGGAGCTGGTCGTCGCCCACCCGACCATCGCTGACGCGGTGCGTACGCTCTACCAGGCCTACCGACACACCCGAGAGGCGGCCCAAGGAGACCGGCCGCTGCCGGGGCTGGACGGGGTAGAGGGCGTAGACCAGAACAGCCTCCCGACCGACCAGGTCAGCGACTTCCTGCAACGCCAGGACAACCACTTCCCTGCCCTGGAGGACGCCGCCAAGCGCCTGCGACGCGACGCGGGGATCCAAGATGACAACCGTTACCAGCGCATGGCCCAGTGGCTGGACGACGCCCAGGGCGTGCGGATCCAGTGGGTTCCCATCGAGAAGAGCCCCACGATCATCCGTCGCTTCGATCCTCACCGACGGGTCCTGTACCTGTCCCAGCTCCTGGCCCCGCGCAGCAGGCACTTCCAGCTCGCGCACCAGCTCGGCCTGCTGAGCGCTCACGACCAGCTCGACCAGCTCTGCGACGACCGGCGCCTTCGGACAGAAGACTCCCGACGCCTGGCTCGGGTAGCGCTGGCCAACTACTTCGCCGGCGCGGTCCTGATGCCCTACGAGTCCTTCTTGGACGAGGCCGAGCGTCGCCGCTACGACCTGGAGCTGCTCGGCCACCGCTTCCGCACCAGCTTCGAACAGATCTGCCACCGGCTGTGTACCTTGCGCCGCCCAGGGGCGCAGGGCGTGCCCTTCCACATGATCCGGGTGGATGTCGCCGGCAACATCTCCAAGCGCTTCTCGGGCTCGGGGATCCGCTTCGCACGCTACGCCGGTGCCTGCCCCCGCTGGAATGTCCACGCGGCCTTCTTGACGCCAGGCCAGATCCGTACCCAGACCAGCGTGATGGAGGATGGCACGCGCTACTTCTGCGTGGCCCGCACGGTGCAGAGGGGCGGCGGCGGCTGGAAGCAACCGCACGCCATGCACGCGATCGGCCTGGGCTGCGCGACCGAGCACGCTCCACGCCTGGTCTACGCCGACGGCATCGACACAACCACCAAGGAACACGCCGTACCCGTCGGTGTCACCTGCCGCCTCTGCGAGCGTCCGCTCTGTCCACAGCGAGCCTTTCCACCGCCCTCCATGCGCCTGGCGATCGACGAAAACGTGCGCGGGATCAACCTGTTCATGCCAGTCGGGGACTGATTCTCGACCTTCTGATATTGGGGCTGGATCAAGTGACGCCGTCGGGGCCCTGGACGGCATGTGTCCGTCGGAGTTTCGTTCCTGGGAAGGCGGTCTTGGTGTGATTGAGCTGGTCAGCGGCGGGGAGTGCGGGGGGGTGGCGGCGGCGCGGCGGCGGCGGCGTGGGGGAGGCGCGGGGGAGGCAGTGGTGCGAGGGAGGCAGC
>JAADHA010000515.1 GCA_013152105.1 Oligoflexia bacterium
TGATGCTCGAACCCCACCGCGAGGAGCCGCTCCTTCAGCGCCAACTCGAGGTCGGTGCTCTGCGGATGAGGCACGCTCGAGCGTGCAGGACGCCGCCGTCGAACCTGCAAGCCCTCAAAACCAACAAGGAGATCCCGCAGTTCAGAGGCCGCACCTGGATCGAGGTCACCATAGACGCGCATCACGAAAGCTCCGTGCCCTGGCGCAGATCGTCGAGGTACTCCCCGAACACTAGCGCGGTTCTTCTTGCGGTCGTCGAGGGGACGAACGACCTCGGCCATCTCCATAATACGCCGCGCCTTGCCGGCGGCCGGTCGAGAGCAAGCCAGCAGCTCGACCACGCGATTGACCGTGACGATGGGGTGCTCCGGTAGCAACTCGAAGAGCCGCAAGCTGATCACGGTCGCGTCCTCTCGGGCGAGCATGCGCTCTCGACTCGCGGTGACGATGCCGTGTAGCCGACGGGCGCATCCCGCAACACGGGCAATGGAGACACGAGGCAAAATTGATTTGAGTCAAAGTTGACTACCATTTGGCTTGCATTAGATTGAAGGGTGGAGAGTGTCATGCCCGAGTCCGACCTCATCGATCGCCCCGCCGTCCGCCAGAAGCTGCTCAGCGTCCTGGAGCGCAAGAGCCTGCTGTTGTACGGGCCACGTCGGGTGGGCAAGAGCACTGAGCTCGACCGGCTGGTCGCCAACCCGCCCCCAGGCCGCAGGGTGATCCGCATCGACCTGGAGGGACACCTGCACTACCCAATCCAGGAGCTTGCCCAGGGCGCTCGCAGACACCTCGTGGACGCCGGGCTGCTCCAGCTTGATCCCACCGACGGCGTCGAGTCGGTCCAGTTCGCCGGGTTCGGCCTCACGCTCAACGAACACGAGGCCGAGGATCCGTGGCGCACCCTGGAGGGCGATCTGCTTCGCGCCGTGGGCAGGTCGGGTGGCCTGGTCCTGGCGCTGGACGAGGTCCCCTGGTGGCTAGAAGCCATCGAGACCAAGCTGGGTGCGGGTCAGGCCCGAGCGGCGCTGGCGGCACTGCGGCGCCTGCGGCAACGCACGGGCTTGCAGGAAGGACTGCGCATGATCCTGACCGGTTCCATTGGCTTGAACGCGCTCGCCGCCGAGCTGGGCGCGTCGGCCGAACTCAATGATCTCGAGCAGGCGATCATGCCCCCCCTCGACTCGGCTCAAGGGGCTGCGCTGTTCGAGTCCGAGCTCACCGCCTTTTCACTCCCCTGTACTCCCCAGGCGGCCCAGGAGGCCACACGTCTTGCCGGCGGGAGCCCACACTGGATCAAGCGACTCGCAAGCCTGTGTCCTACCGGAGCTTCCAGCGCGGCGAAGGTGGAAGCGGCAGTGGAGCAGCTCCTGACTCCCATGCGCCGCAACGAGTTTCGGGACGAGGGTCGGGAGCACTTCGAGCGCCGCCATCGCGCCCGCATGCCCGCACTGCTCGCCATCTTGGAGTCGGTCTCGCATGTAGACAAGGGCGCCCCCAAGCAAGGCGCAATCAACGCGGCGATCAGCGCCCTACCCGAGCTCACGCACGCACAGGCGATGGAGTGCGTGTTTCTGTTGATGGACGAGTTCTACCTCAGGCCGGGTGCGGCGGACACCCTCGACTGGGTGAACCCCCTGTTCCGCCGATGGTGGCTGCTCTACGGCAATCCGAATGTCTGACCTCGGCGCTGCGATCGGGACCCGCCTTTACTCCCCGTGGACCGACCCTCCTGAACTGCTCCGCCAACGACACGTGGGACGCGAGGAGTCCCTCAGCGCCCTACGGGGTGCCCTTGCGCAGTGGGCTGCGGGAGGTCGGCCGCTCCCGGTGTACCTCTACGGTCCCCGGGGAGTAGGCAAGAGCCATCTGATCACGATGGCTCGCCGAGAGGCCGAAGCGCTTCTCCCACCCGCGATCCAAGTGCGGAGCGTGCCCGAAGACGTGCCCAGTCCACGCAGCGGAGACGAGTTCTGGGCGCGGCTGGTGGGCGACCCGGTGCCGGCCTGGGAGCGATGGCAGCGGCTGGCCACGGTTCCCAACCCGGTTCCTCCCTTGCTGGTGTTCGTGGAGGCCCTCGATCGGCGCCTGGATGACCTGGGCTCCAAGGGCCGGATGCGCCTGCGTGCGCTGCTGCGAGACCACCCCCAGGTGGGGCTGATCGGCGCCGGTGCGCGCCTCTCGGATGTCTTCATCCGCAATGACGAGGCGTTCTACGGGAGCTTCGCGGTCTACCCGCTGGGGCCGCTCTCAGACGACGAGGCCACGGCTCTCATCGAGCACCAGGTCGCAAGCCGCCCCGGTGGTGACGACGTGCTGGCCAGTTCCCGCTGGGACGCCCGACGCAGCGCGATTGTCACCCTCAGCGGAGGGAATCCCCGCGCCCTGGTCGCCCTCTCAGACGCCGTGGCCGCGGCTCCGGGGCAGGAAGTCGCTCAGCGCCTGCTGCACGTACTCGATGCGTTCACCCCCCAATACCAGCTTCGCGTCCGGGATCTGACGAAGAACGAACAGCACCTGGTCGACCTGTTGGCGTCGGCGCCCCGCGCGTTGGGGCCCACAGACTGCGCTTCTGCGCTCGGGGGCATCGCGGCCACGTGGTCCTCCGCCGCGAGCCGCCTGGAGGATCAGGGCGTCCTGCGCATCGACCACCAAGGTCGTCGGGCCTTCTACAGCATCACCGAGACGTTGTTCCGGCACTGGCTGGAATACCGGATGTCCCCGCCGGAGCGCACGCGGATCGCTTGGCTGGGCCAGCTCCTGGAGCGGGTCCTGGGCCCGGACGAGATGGTCGAGGCATTGCAGATCGGCACCAGCGGTGCCAGCGATACTGTACGAACCGCCGCCCTCGCGGCGACGGGCCGTCATCCGTCGGCGCTCCAGGTGTGGACCCTGGCCATGGAGCTCCCCACCACGACGGGGTCTGCCGCCGGACTGCTCGCTCCAGCGATGCGAAAGGCAGGCTGCCCGAACCTCTCAAAGCTCCTCAATGGCCTGAACCCAAGGCAACCGGTAGGGATACGCGACGTGCTCCGCAACCTGCTCCGACCGGGGAACTCCGAACTTCGGAACGCCGGTGCCCAGTCCGAAGGGCTGGCCCTCGCCACCTCGGTCGCGCTGCCCGCGCTGTTCGACCTGGCCATCCGCAAGATGGACCGGCGTGGGCAGCCGTGGCGACTCAGGCCGGCCGAGCGGTCGCGGCTCGCCCACATCCCCGGACTCCGGGTGCGCTTCTTCCGCCACGGCCGCAATCCCAATCACGCCAGCCTCGTCGACGCCTCGGAACTTCTCGGCGCGAACCTGAGCGCCTCGGACCCGGACCTCCCCGAGCTGCTCTGGGCATCAATGGCGAAGCAGCACCACGCACTCTCCGGGCTCGTGATCCAGCTCATCGCTGCTGGCAATGCGCCCCGGCTCCCGTGGTGCCCCTGGCCCGGTCGCCTCCTGCGGGTGGACACCGAAACCCTGGCGGACGTCCTCACGCGCTGGCACAGCCGCGAGCGCCTCCTCTGGCTCGGCGCCATGGCACACACCTCCCAGGAAATATGGGGATCTCTAGTCGATTCGATAGAGTCCCACCCGGTGGCAGCGCCTCCCCGAACCCGCAGCTATGAGCTCAGCCTGTCCAGGGTGCTTACCACCGACTCCAAGCGCCTCCAGCAGCTCGCCGCGGTGTTGGGGGCAGAATGGGACCCGCTGCTCGACCGCGTGCGGCTGCTGGTCTCACAGCTCGACGAAGCGCAGCGCGGGCCGTTGCATCCAGAGTTGGCGAGGATTCGCTACGCCGTACAGTCAGACCTTCGGATGTAGGCAACACCGCCGGTGCCTTCGTCAGGGGCAGCCGGCTGCCAGGCTCTCCTCGGTCAGGCGGCCCAGGCCATCTTCGACGGCGGATCGTGAAGCGTCGCTGAGCGTACGCCCTCCACGTGGGTCGGAAGCGCCCCGCCCCCGACTGTGTGAAGCTGCTTCATGTCACACAGTCAGGAGGTGGAAGTGGAGCGACGGCAACGAAAGGTGGCGGATCGTAGTGACGCGGAGGCACTTCTGGCGTCGTGGCAGGAGAGCGGGCTGGGTCTTGCAGAGTTCAGCCGCTCCGAGGGAGTAGACGGTCGGTCGCTGCACTGCTGGCGGCTGAACCTACGGCGGCAGAAGCAGGCTCCCCAGCAGCCGGCGCCGCGGCTTCGCCTGGTCGAGCTGGCTCTTCCGGCACACCAGGCGCGGTACCGGGTGATAGTCGACGACTTGCAGATCGAGATAGGCGACGACTTCCGCGAAGACACCTTGGCGCGGCTGTTGCGAGTGGTGGGCGCATGCTGATGTTCCCACCCTCGGTCCGGATCTTCGTGGCGCTGGATCCGGTCGACATGCGCAAGTCCCACCACGGCCTGGCGGCCATCGTGTCCGACCAGCTCGGTCTAGATCCGCTGTCAGGGCATCTCGTATTCTTCGTCAACAAACGGCGAAACCTGGCGAAGGTACTCTTCTTCGATAGATCCGGCTTAGCGTTGTTATACAAGCGTCTCGAGAAGGGGACCTTTCAGTTGCCCGAGGTCCAAGAGGGGGCGAGCCGTGCGGAGATCGACCCCGCTTCCCTGGCGATGATCCTCGAAGGGATCGACCTGCGCAGCGCGGTGCGCCGCAAGCGCTACAGCCGCGCTGCAGACCGACTCGGCGATTCCTGAATTTCGACGATCACTTTGGAGTGATGGGGTTTTTCAGCTTGACCCATCGTGCTTGAGTTGTGGCCATGACCGCACCCGATCCTCCCGCCGAGAACCCGTTGCTCGCTGTGATAGCGAGCCTGACGGCGCAGCTCGCGGCGCAGCACCAGCAGGCGGCCACGGATCGAGAGGCCGCCCGGCGGCAGATCGAGCGACTGGTCAAGATGGTCGAGGGGCTGACGGCCCAACTTGACGAGCTACTGGCGGAGCACGATGCGGCTCGCCGGGCCAAGCTCGCCGAGCTCCGAAGCGAAGCAGAAGCCGCCTTGGCCGCCCAGGCAGCGGACGCGGAAGGGACCGACGATGGTGTGGAAGGGACCTCGCCGACCTCCTCGCCGCCAGAACAGCCGCGCAAGCGCGGTGGGGGCGGTCGCGGACAGATCCCAGCACACATCCCCCGCAACACGACGAAGCTGCACCCTGGGTGTTGTTCCAAGTGTGGCGGCGACAAGCTCGACCTCGAGAAGGTGCTGTGCAGCGAGGAGTGGGACTACGTGCGGGCGCACCTCCGCGCACGCCGCACCGAGCGCAGCCTGTGTACCTGTCGCGACTGCGGCAACCGGGTCATCCCCGACCAACCCCCCATGCCATTCGATCGCGCCTCCTGTACCTTCGCGGTGATCGCGTGGCTGTGTTTCGCCAAGGCGGGGCTGTTTCTGCCGCTCGACCGGATCCAGCGAGACTTCGAAGACCAGGGCGCCCACATCGCGTCGTCGACCCTGACACGATGGTGGCAACGCGGTGCCGACCTGCTGCTGCCGATCGCGGCCAGCCTGCGCATGTCGCTGCTCGCCGACACCCACATCCGCACAGATGGAACCGGTCTGCTCGTCGTCTTCCCGCGCCTCAAGAGCCAGCCGGTCAACGGCGAGGCCCGCCCGGGCGAGACCGATGCCAAGGGCTACCTCGTCGCCAAGGCTCCCATCAACGGGCAGATCCTGATTTTCGGCAACGATGAGCACGCCGTCTACTGGTACACCGCCACCAAGCACGGTCACCATGTCATGGACTTCCTCACCCTGGGCGAGCGAGCGGACGGCACACCCATCCGCTGGAAGGGCACCATCACCGCCGATGCCGTCAGCTCCCATGACCGCCTCTTCACCGACGGCGACCGCACCGAGGCGGGCTGCAATGCCCACGGCCTCCGGAAGTTTCGGGATGACGAGGACAAGGCCCCGCTGCTGGCGAGCCGGGGGCTGGCCTTCATCCGACGCTTCTACGCCGAAGAGGATCGGGCGAAGATAGACGGCTTGACCGGAGCTGCGCTCCTGGCCTGGCGCCAGAAACACATCGCACCTGTCGCCGAGGACTTTCGAGCCTGGATCGACTGCCATCTCACCGACCTGCTGCCCAGCAACCCGGTCCGCAAGGCCATGCAGTACTACATCAACCACTGGGATGCACTCACACGCTTCCTCACCGATCCGCTCGTCGAGCTCGACAACAATTGGAGTGAGCGCGCCCTGCGCAGCGTCAACCTGATCCGAAACAACTCGCTGTACGCTGGTGGAGAGGAAGGTGCGGTGCGGCTGTGCACCCTGCTCTCCCTCATCGGAACCGCTCGCCTCCTGGGGCTCAACCCCTACGACTACCTGCTCTGGGCGCTCTCCAAGGTCGTCCCACACAGAGACAACCGGGGGCTTGCTGCCTCCGAGCTCACGCCTGCTGCGTACCAGGCCGCCCAGGAGCGAGACGCTCTGTAGGCGCCCAGGCTGCGGCTGTGTCCGGGGGGGTTCCATGCTCGCGAAAGTACCCTTGGGGGGGCTCTGCGGCTTCCGACCTATGTGGAGGGCTTACGCATGGGACCCGTACAGGACTTCATCGCCAGCGCGCGCCGCTGCCAGGATCTGTGGTTCGGATCCTGGCTGCTGTCGGACCTGGCCCGCACCACGGCGGCATCTCTACGCGACGCTGGCGGCACCGTGATCTTCCCGGCCAGCGTGGCCAACCCGCCCGACGGACCCGACCGGCCTGGTGTGGCCAACATCATCCTGGCCCGACTCGACGCCACGATTGCGCCGCGACAGGCGGCGGAAGCGGCGCGCTCGGCCCAACAGGATCGCCTGGAAGCTGTCGCACAGGCTGCATGGAAGCACCTTGACGCCGACCCTGACTTTCATCGAACGGTGGCACAGCAGCAGCTCGGCGAGCTGATCGAGTTCACCTGGGTCGCGCAGCCCCTGATCGATGGGGACTACGCCTTGGCGCGGCGCCGTGCCTACCGCCACCTGGCAGCCCAGAAGAACACCCGTCGCTGGACCCAGCCACCGTGGACAGACCAGGCCGGGGTCGGTGTGCCGAAGAGCTCACTGGACGGTGAAC
>JAADHA010000012.1 GCA_013152105.1 Oligoflexia bacterium
GCTGGACCTCTACGAGGACAACCGCACGCGCTGCCTCGCGCTCTGCGACGAGGTCATCACCCGTCCCAAGCTCACTAGCGCCCGGCAGATCATGGCGCCCCTCTCTCCCCTCGATCCAGCCCGGATCGCCGCCGAGGCCAGCCGCATCCCAGACCTCGACGCCCGCCTGGTCTTCCACGGCCGCTTGCCCGAGACCGAGCGGCCTCGCCACATGGCCATGCTCATCAACCGCGCGCTGGGCGACGCCTTGTTGACCTGGCCCGGCATGCTGGTCTTCGGAGAGGACGTGGCGCGCAAGGGCGGCGTCTACCACGTCACGGCCGACCTGGTGAAAAAGCGCAGCGTCGGCCAGGTCTTCAACACCCCTCTCGACGAGACCAGCATCCTGGGACTGGCCCAGGGGGCCGGGCATTTGGGCATGCTCCCCGTTCCCGAGATCCAGTACCTGGCCTACCTGCACAACGCCATCGACCAGCTTCGCGGCGAAGCCGCCAGTCTGCAATTCTTCAGCCAGGGGCGCTACCAGAACCCCATGGTCGTGCGCATCGCCGCCATGGCCTACCAGAAGGGCTTCGGCGGGCACTTCCACAACGACAACAGCATCGCCGCGTTGCGCGAGATCCCGGGGATCCTGATCGCCTGTCCGGCCCACGGCCGCGACGCCGTGGGCATGCTGCGGACCTGCCTGGGCGCCGCACGGGCCCAAGGCACGGTCTGCGTCTTCCTGGAGCCCATCGCCCTCTATATGACCAAGGACCTCTACCAGCCGCACGACGGTCGCTGGTCCTACAAATACCCACCCCCTGGCTTCTTCGTTCCGATCGGCGACGTCGCGGTCTGGACCCCGTGGCAGGCCGACCAGGACTGGACCGGCCACGCGCCTCCAACGCCCGAGGACGGCGGACAGCTCACCATCCTGTCCTTCGCCAACGGCCTGTGGATGAGCCTGCGGGTGGCCAAGCGTCTGGCGGCCGAGGGCCTGCGCTGCCGAGTCGTGGACCTGCGCTGGCTCAAGCCCTTGCCGATCCAGGCGATCCTGCAAGAGGTCGCCCAGACAGGCCGCTGCCTGGTCGTCGATGAGTGCCGAGAGCACGCTGGTGTCGCGGACGAGATCCTGTCCCTGGTCAGCCGAGAGCTGCCGGGCACCCCCGCCCAGCGACTGGTCGCCATCGACACCTACATCCCGCTGGGTGACGCGGCCAAGCTGGTGCTGCTCCAAGAAGCCGACATCGAGAACGCCGTGCGAGACATGGCCGGAGAGCCCGCGTGAGCCACAGCGAGTCATCCCATCTCCCCGCGCCCACCCATCCACTGCGGGCGCTCGTCCTGTGCCCGGGTCGTGGCTCCTACCAGCGCGACCAGCTCGGCTCCCTGCAGGGCCTTGCCTCGCCTGCCCTCGATGTCTTCGAGGACGAACGCGACGCCGCGGGCCGCCCCAGCGTGCGCAGCCTGGACGCCGAGCCTCGCTTCAGCCCGCGGCTCCATGTGGCGGGAGAACACGCCAGCGCCCTCACCGCGGCGATCAGCCTGGCGGACCTCGACCAGCTCGACCCGGCTCGGATCTCGGTCGTGGCCGCCTGCGGCAATTCCATGGGTTGGTACACGGCCTTGGGCGTCGCGGGGGCGCTGCCGATCGCGGACTGCGCCGAGCTGGTCGACACGATGGGCTGGTGGCAGTCTCGCCAGGAATATGGCTTGATCGGCGGACAACTGGTCTATCCCATGGTGGACGCGGACTGGCACGCCGACCCCAAGCTGCGCGCCGCGGTCGACGACGCGGTCGACGCCATCCCAGACCTGTACTGGTCGATCCGCCTGGGTGGGCAGGCGGTCCTGGGCGGGACAGAAGACGCCCTCGCCGCCGCCAAAGCGCGCCTCCCTGTGCAGCAGCAGGCCGGCTTGGACTTTCCGCTGCGCCTGCCCCTGCACTCGGCCTTTCACACTCCCCTGATGTCCGCGACCGCGCAGCGCGCCCAGCATGAACTCTCCTGGCTGGGCTGGCGTGCGCCCAACATCCCCCTGTTCGACGGCACGGGGCGGCATTGGCGACCCCGCTGGGCGGATCCCGCGGCGCTGCGTGACTACACCCTGGGAACGCAGATCACGACGACCTTCGACTTCAGCACCATGCTGCGAACCGCCCTGGGCGCCATCGCGCCCGATGTCGTGATCCTCCCCGGTCCGGGCAGCAATCTGGGCGGTGCCGTCGCCCAGGTGATGATCGACTGCGACTGGCAGGGGCTGAGCTCCAAGGCCGACTTCATCGCGCGCCAGACCAGTGCGCACCCAGTCCTGCTCAGCCTGGGACGCCCCGATCAACGCAAGCTGGCCGTCCTGAGTCCACCGTGAGCCGGCGGGCGCTTCCTGCGCGGGTCCTCGACCTGGCCTTGGGCCTCAAGGCGGTCGATCGCGCTGGTTGGGCGCATGTCGCGCTACAAAGCCCCGAGAGCGTCGCCGCGCACTCCTGGGGCGTGGCCTGGCTGGGGCTGGTCCTGGCGCCGCCACACCTGGATCGTGAGCGCGTGCTTGCGCTGGCCCTGCTCCACGATCTTCCCGAGGTCGTGGTGGGCGACATCACCCCGCATGACGGGGTGAGCGCCGCGGACAAAGCGGACGCCGAGCACACCGCCGCGGCACACCTGCTAGGGGCGCGCGCCGACCTGTGGGGGCTGTGGGAGGACTACGAGAAGAACCGCTCGGCCGAGGCGCACTTCGTCCACGAACTGGACAAACTCGACATGGCCTTGCAGGCGCTACACTACGCGCGGACGCAGGGGGTCTGCGGCGATGAATTCGTCGCCAGTGCCCGCCGACAGATCACCACGCCCGAGTTGGTCGCTGTGCTCGAAGCCGCCCACGCCCTGGACCTTGCGGCCAACAAGCAAAACGATCAGCCCGGCGGCCAGGAGAGCTGACGTCCCCCCAACAGGTGGATGTGCAGGTGCATGACGCTCTGGCCGCCGTGCCGGTTGATATTGGTGACCAAGCGGTAGCCCGACTCGTCGATGCCCAGGTCACGGGCGATCTCCGCCGCCACCAACATCAGGCGGCCCAGCAAGACCGCGTCTTTGGGGCCAGCCGCGGCCACGCTGCGGATCTGGGTCTTGGGGATGATCACGATGTGGGTGGGGGCTTGCGGGGCGATGTCACGAAAGGCGAGGATCTCGTCGTCTTCGTAGACGATATCCGCAGGCGTCTCTCGACTGATGATCTTCTGGAAGATGGTCAAGCTGGCTCCGAGGCTTGCCGCGTGCTGTCAGCGGCATGCTGTCAGCGGCGTGTCCTCAGTAGCGTGCCGTCAAGGGCAGCACCAGGATGCCGTCCTTGTACTTGGGGCCAGCGACGATGACCGTGCCGTCGCGGTTCACGGACATGGTCGTGTCCAGGATCTGCTTGTTATTGCTACCGCTGACCACGACTCGCACCCGCGCACGGTTCTCATCCCTGCCCAGCAGCTTGACGGTCACACGGCGCCCGCCCTGGACTGTGAAGCTGACCTTGCCGCCCAAGCTGACCTGGGCTCTTTGCGTGTCCAGCAATTCGTAGCCCGTAAAGCGCAGGTGGCTGAGATACCGAGCCAGGGAGCTGAGGCGGCTGTCGACATTGCTGTGGGCCGAGGTCGCGTAGACAACGCGAATCTCCATCTCGACCTTGGCCCGCACGGGTGCGGTGCGCGTGGGAGGTGCGGCGCGCGCCGACCGGACCGGTCGCGAGGGGGGCATCGCGCGCTTCCCCTGAGCGAGGGCCAGCTTCGGCGTCAGGAGCGACAGCCACAGGCCCGCGAACAGGAACGCTCTGCCCAGGATTCTGGAGCGACCTGAGGTCACAACGGAATACCTCCCTCATCTTCGGACATATCGTCGATGAAGATGATGGTCGGGGCGTTCTCATCGAACTGCATGACCTGCACCATCACCTGGTCTCCTGCCGTGAGGTCTTCGATGTGGACGTGGTTGATGGCGGCAAGCCGGAAGGCCTGTTGGTCGGGAGCCAAGCCAACGGGGCCCACGGTGAAGAAGAGCACCAGGGCGGCGGCGGCGGCAACCGCGACGGCAGGAAAGCGCCATCTTGCCATGCCAGGTGTCGAAGCACTCGGCCTGAGCTGCCGCGTGGGCGGCGCGAGGCGAGGACGGCGCGGGGTCAGCGGAGCAAGCGAATCGCGCGATGTGGCGGCCTTGCTTCGGGCTGCACCGCCGATCCCCAGCGCGACCATCACGTCATCGGCCAGCGCGATGGGGGAAGTCGTCAGGGAGTCGTGGAGAGCGTCGCTCACCGAGTAGCCATCGACCGCATCTTCACTGAGGCCCAAGGCCGCCAGCACGTCGTCTGAGAGATCCGGCGCATCGCCTGCATCGAGCGCTTCGTGGATCAGCTCGCCCACATCGTCGGTCGGTAGTCCGAGCGCCTGAAGAACCGCTGGCGCCAGGTCCGGGGCCAGACCGGGGTCCAGCGCGTCAACCAGGACATCGCGCGCAGCGGCTGTCGCGGTGTCCAGGCCCAGGGCGAGCATCACGTCATCGGCAAGGTCAACCGTTGTCGGAGGCCGCAGGATCTGGGCCAGCAGGCCGCGCACGTGGACGAAAGCGTCCGAGTCACCACCAAGTGCCCCCAGTTCAGCCGCCTGGGCGCTGGTCGCGACACCGTCGGCGACAAGCACTTCGAGGTGCTGTCGTCGATCAAGCTCACCGGGCTGCGGTGTCGTCATGAGCGGTCTCCTACGAGTCCGAGGGCTCCACGCGCGGCGTGGTCACGAAGGGTGGACGCACAGGGACGCAGTCCATTCGACCCATCTGGTCGGAGATCCATGGAAGGGAGGAAGGGGGTCGACACGATCTAGTCCCGCTGGTCCTTGAGAGCGGCCTGGAGCTTCTTTCGGGCGTAGTAAAGCCGGCTCATCACCGTGCCCTCGGGGATGTCCATCACGTCCGCGATCTCCTTGTAGGCGAGCCCATCGATCTCTCGCAGGATCACGATCTCGCGCTGCTCATCGGGCAATTCATCCAGCGCCTCGATGATCCTGGCCTGAAGGCGCTTGCGCTCCAGGTTGCGGCCCGGGTCCTCGCGACGATGGGCCAGCGAGAGCAGCCCACCCGTGGTCTGGGTCGCGACGGTGTCGTCGAATTGTTGGGCCTTGCGCACCTTTTGGCGCCGAAGGTGGTCGATGCAGACGTTCTTGGCGATCCGATACAGCCAGGTGTAGAAGCTGGCCTGGAGGCGAAACCGCGCCAGGTTCTGATAGGCCTTGACAAAGGCATCCTGCGCCAGGTCTCGAGCGTCTTCCGGGTTGCGCACCATGCTGAAGCAGATCGCGTAGATCCGTCCCTGGTAGCGCTCAACCAGCCCGCGATAGGCCGTCGCATCCCCGGCCAGGACCGCACGCACCAGCGTATGGTCCGGGTCCTGTCCGGGCTGCGTCACCGCGGTCTTGCGGCGCCCAGCGGGTGCATCGTCAGCGGGGGGCATGCCTTCTCCTCTGAAGCGTGGGCACTCGCGGCGAGTCTAACGCCACCGCGGAGCCGGCTGTTGCACCGGGGCCGCTCAGTGGGCCTCGCCCCAGCTTGCGCCCGCTCCGACATCGACCACCAGGGGCACGGCGAGGGAGTAGACCGCGGCCATCTCGTCTGGACCGCGGGCACGTCCGCCCAGGGACACTCGACGAGCAGCTCGTCGTGGACTTGAAGGAGCAGTCGCGCGGACGGCTGCTCACGACCCAGGCGAGCGTGGACGCGCAGCATGGCCAGCTTGATCAGGTCCGCGGCCGAGCCCTGCACCGGCGTGTTGATGGCGATCCGCTCCGCCCCGCTGCGCACGTTGAAATTGCGAGAGTCCAGGCCGCGAATCGGCCGGCGACGGCCCAACAGGGTCTGGGCATGGCCGTGGGTAAGGGCGAACTGGACCGCCGACTCCATGTAGCGCCGAACCTGTGGATAGCGCTCGAAGTAGCCGTCGATGTAGCGCTTGGCCTCGGCTCGTCCGATGTCCAACTCGCGCGCCAGTCGAAAGGCGCTCATCCCATAGACGATGCCGAAGTTGATCGCCTTGGCCGCCCGTCTCTGGTCCGTGCTGACCTGGTCCAGATCGACGCCGAAGATATCCGCAGCCGTCGCCCGATGGATGTCCCGGCCCGAGCGGAAGGCATCAACCAGCGCGCCCTCACCGCAGAAGTGCGCCAGCACGCGAAGCTCGACCTGGGAGTAGTCGGCCGACACGATCTGTCGTCCCGGCCCCGCGATGAAACACTGGCGGATCCGCCGGCCATCGTTCGACCGCACCGGGATGTTCTGCAGGTTCGGGTCGTTGCTGCTCAGGCGCCCGGTGGCCGCGACCGCCTGGTGGAAATTGGTGTGGATGCGCCCATCGCTGGCGATCGCCCGAGGGAGCGCGTCGGCATAGGTGTTCTTGAGCTTGGCCAGCTCGCGATAGTCCAGCACCAGCCGAGGCAGCGGGTCGATGAGACCGGTGGCGGGCAGCACCGTCCTGGCGAGCTGCTCCAGGGTCGCCGAGTCCGTGCTGAAGCCGGTGCGTTTGGCGGTCTTCTTGACTGGCTTATGACCCCGCTCTTCGAAGAGCAGAGCCGCGAGCTGCTGGGTCGAGTTGACATTCCACTCCACCCCGGCCTCGGCGTGCAGGCGCGCCACCAGATCGTCAATGCGTTCTCCAAGCTCACGTCCGAGCGCCTGGAGCCCCGGCAGGTCCACCCCGATCCCGGTCAGCTCCATGTCCGCCAGGACCGGCACCAGGGGGATCTCGATGTCACGGTAGACCGACGCGGGGCCGAGCTCATCCGCCGAACCCAGCGCCGGGCCCAGCACATGGTCCAAGAGCCACACGATGTGGGCGTCCTCGGCGGCGTAGGCGGTCGCCGTTGCCACATCGACCCGTCGGAAGTCCAGGTCGACATCCGCGGTCACGTCCTTGTAGGCCAACATCCGGTGACCGAGGTGGCGCTCTGCGAGTTCGTCGAGGTTGTGCTTGCGGTCGACATCCACCAGGTAGTCGGCCAGCATCGTGTCGCCCACGATGCCTTGCAGGTCATGCCCGAGGCTTCTGAGGATCGACAGATCGTACTTGAGATTCTGCCCGATCTTGGTCAGCTTGGGGTCAGCCAGCAACGGCAGCAGGGCTTCCAGCGCACCGGGACAATTGCCGCCCCCTGCGTGATCGATGGGCACGTACACACCGAACTCATCGCACCACGCGAAGCTCATGCCCACCAGGGACGCCGCGCGGGGGTCGAGCGAGGTCGTCTCGGTGTCAAACGCAAAGTGCCCGGCCTGCCGGAGCTGATCGACCAGCCAGTCCAGATCCTGGGTGGTCTGGATGGTCCGATAGGCGCCGCGGTCGATGGTGGGTCCAGGCGGCCGGGCTTGAGGTGCCGCGGGCAAATCCCCTTCGGCGGCCGCCTGACCGTCCAGCCCGAGCTCACGTGCCAGGCTCTTGAAATTGTAGCGCGCCAGGCGTCGAGCCAGCTTGGGGCGATCCGGTTCCGACAGGCGCACGAAGTCCAACCCGGCCTCGATCCCCAGCTCTTCATCGCTGAAGTCGGTGACGATGGTGACCAGCGTGCGTGACAAGCGAGCGATCTCCTTGCTTGCAGCGACACGTTGGCCGGTCTTTCCGCCGATGTCCGCGGCGTGCTCGAGCACGCCTTCCAGGTCGCCGAAGCGCTGCAGGAAAGCGGCGGCCTTCTTGGGACCCACACCCTTGATCCCCGGCACGTTGTCGCTGGTGTCCCCCATCAGGGCCAGCAAGTCGACGACACGGTCGGGGTAGACCCCCCACTTCTGGTGGATCTCTGCCGCGCCCAGCATCTGGTTCTTGCCCACATCCAACATTTGAACCCGGTCGTTGACGAGCTGGCCGAAGTCCTTGTCGCTGCTGACGATGACGACATCCATCTGGGGCCCGGCGTGCTTGACCGCCAGGCAACCGATGATGTCGTCCGCTTCGTAGCCAGCCTGGACCACGGGTCGCACGCCCAGATCCTGGCACAAGCCCGGGAACTCATCCCACTGGGCTCGCAGGTCCTCGGGCATGTCCGGTCGCTGCCCCTTGTAGTCGGGAAAGAGGGTGTTTCGGAAGCTCAAGCCCTTGTCAAAGACCACCGCACAGTGGGTGGGGTGGTGGTCCTTGAGCAACTTGAGCAGGATCCGGGTGAAGCCGAAGAGCGCCCGGGTGGGCATACCGTCTGGAGCGCGCATGTCCGTCTGCATGGCGTAGAAGGCCCGGAATGCCGTGTTCGAGCCGTCGATGAGGAACAGCTTGTCGCGAGTCGGGCCGCTTGCCTGGGTGTTGGAGGTCGTCATGTGGGCCTGCTTATCCGCTCGTCCACGTCGTGTTGGGCAGTTGAGCCAGGCTCCAGACACGACCGGCACCGGCCCGTCGTGTCGGATAGTCCCTGGGCCCACCGCAGCTTCCCACCTGACTGCCAGGAGGTCACCGTGCCTTGGTCCAACGAATCGGCAGAGCCCGACCAGACCCACGTCCTCACCGACCCCACCCCTGAACACCGGATGCTGCGAGACATGGTCGCGGACTTCACTCGGAACGAAGTCGAACCACAGGCCGAAGCATCTGATCGAAAAGAGTGCCTCAATATCGACCTGTTTCGGCAGGTGGGCGAGCTGGGTCTGCTGGGGATCACCGTGCCCGAAGCCTGGGGCGGGGCCGGCATGGACACCACCGCCGCGGTGATCGTGCATCACGAGCTCTCGAAGAGCGACCCCGGCTTCTGCCTGGCCTACCTGGCCCACGCGATGCTCTTCGTGAACAATTTCTTCACCTGCAGCAACGATGATCAGAAGAATCGCTACCTGGAACCAGTGTTGTCCGGCGAGTGGGTCGGCGGCATGGGCATGACCGAGCCAGGCTTTGGGACCGATGTGCTCGGAATGACGACGACCGCCACGCGGCAGCAGGACAGCTACGTGCTCAACGGCACGAAGACCTACATCACCAACGGCCCCGAGGGCGCTATCTTCCTGGTCTACGCCAAGGTGGACGGTCGCGTCACGGCCTTCATCGTCGACCGAGACTGTCCCGGCTTCAGCTCCAGCCAACCCATCCACAAGATGGGCATGCGGGCATCATCCATGAGCGAGCTGATCTTCGAGGACTGCGTGATCCCGGCCAGCAATCTGCTGGGCGTTGAGGGCGGCGGAATGACGCACATGATGCGCAACCTGGAGATCGAGCGACTCACCCTGGCCGCGATGGGCCTGGGTATCGCCGACCGCTGCCTGGACATCATGGTGCGCCACGGCGCCCAGCGCATCGCCTTCGGTCAACCCATCAATCGCTTCGGACAGATCCAGCGCTATATCGGTGACAGCTATGCCATGGTTGAAGCGGCACGCTCGCTGATCTACAGCGTGGCCCTCGATGTCGGACCGAACAGCCACAACCGCCTGGGCAGCGACGCCGCCAAGCTCTTCGCCGGGCCCATGGCCAAGCAAGTGGCGGACCACTGCATGCAGGTGATGGGCGGATCCGGCTACTGCAACGAGTACCCCGTCGAGCGCCTCTTCCGGGACGCCAAGCTGATCGAGATTGGCGGCGGCACCCTGGAGAGCCACCAGAAGAACATCACCAAGGACCTGACTCGGCAGCGCGTGTCCTGATCGCTGGTCTGAGATCTCGCCCAATCACTCCTCCCCCCGCCAGAAAGAGCGCACCGGACACTGTCGCAGACAATGACCGGTGCCGTCGACGCGTACCCCACCCTGCTCCAGTTGGGGCGGCTGGGGGGCAGCCGCCCGGGCTGGAGGCGCGGACGAGGAGCACGGCCCGGCGGCGGCATCGAAGGGGTCGATGATCCCCGTTTACCGGCTCGAGTCCCCCGCGGGGCCCGGAGGGTTGGCGGCTGCTTGCGTCCCCTCGATGCGGGCGATCGCGTTCAGTGCGGCTGCGCGGATGCTGTCTTCCTCCCGTTCGTCGGCAGCGCACACGCGCAGAAAGGGGAGCGCTCGTCGGTCGCCGATGGCGCCGAGGGCCTTGACCGCATGGCGGCGCACGTTCTCCTCGTCGTGAGCGACGACGGCGTGGGCGTACATCGCCTCGCCCGGGTTCGGGCCCAGGAGCTCGGGCAGCGGGTGGGGCGCAACCTGCGCGGCGGCGGCGAGGCCCGCGATGGCGCGGGGATCGCCCACGGCCCCCAGGACCTCCGCGGCGTGCTGGCTGGAGAAGTCGTCGGCGGAGTCCAGGCGCCGGATCAGCTCGGGCATCGCCGGGCCGATGTCGTGACCCTCACGGGACAGGGCGAGCAGCGCGTCCATCGCGTCCGTGTCGTCGGGCCACTCGCGCGTGGACAGCAGGCGGGCGAGCGCGGCGCGGACGGGGTCGCTCATCTCAGTCCCTCAGAGGTGGGTTGCCCGGGGCGATCGGGTCGGGGACGGATAGCCAGCATGAAGCACTTCGGGCCGTGTCCCAGTGTACAGCGGGGAGCCCCGACTTCGCCCCCGACCATCTGGGTGGATGCCTGGGCGAGGCCGCCGGCCGCTGGAGACGATGACGGCATCTGGACGTGGACATGCGGACGAGGCGCACCGCAGACGATCACAGGCGGTCCTCCAGGCGGCAATCCATGCAGCCTGGCTGGGCGAAGTCGCCTTGCGAGATGGCTGCGGCTGGGACCCGGACGCAGACGTGGGGCCGTGGTGCCGCAGCGTTGCGCTCGATGCGCCCAGCGTGCAGCAGGCGATCGACTTCGTCTGCGGGCGACGCCTCCCAGCGGGCCTACGGGACCTGGGCGATCTCGGCTGGGCTTGTGCCGTCGCGCCGGAAGCGCTGGTGGCGCTCATGGTTGAAATCTCGGGCCGGCATGTCCTGGCGCAGCATGGCGGAAGGCCCGTCCGGTCGGGTCGCGGTGGCGACCCCATCATCCGCGCCTGGATGGCCGGGGCGCGCGCCATCGGCCGCCGGCGCCTGTGGCTGTCGCAGGATGCGCTGGTCTTCCTGCATGGCCTGGAAGATGCGGCCATCGAGGACATTCTCGCCCCCCCGGCACGGCAGGGTCGACTCACGGCTGCCATGTTGCGACGTCGATGGCGAAAGGTCGCAGATCCGTGATCTTTTTCCCTGCTTGCGGGCTCGCCCCCCCCAAAAATATGCTGAGCCCATACCAAAAACCCACCTGTGGGAGGATCGATGTCTGGAGACCAGTTCACGCTCACTCGGCCGGCGAGTGCTGCGCCACGAGCGCGCCATCGTCATGGAGCAAGTCCGACTGGTCGAGCTGCACTGAAGTGGTGTCGACGCTGGCCTTTCCGGGGTCTTTGCCGGTCAACCATACCGGGCCGTGGCACTTGTTCTGTGGCTATGGCAAAGAGGTGTTGAATGAGCCCTAGTACCCCTTGCCCGGCACTCTGGGCGTCCGCAATGACGTCGCTCGTGCTGGCGGCGTCTGGATGCTCTCGTTGCTCCAAGCAACCGGGCACGACCTTCGTGAGCAGTGGTGGCGGAAGCGTGCAGCTCGAAGTCGATCCAGGCAAGGGCTGGAAGCCGATCGACACATCCGTGGCGGGCCTGCCCGCGGGCCAACTCGACCTGGGTGGCAATCCGCCTCCCACCACTGGTGGTTACTCGTTCTTCGACGGTGACGGCAACGGCTCCTTCGCGGCCACCATCCCTGTACCGGACAAGGCTTCAGTGATCTCGGCTTCAGTGATCTCGTGGGCCGGTGACAACCTCCTCGTCGACGTCGAGATCGGCCCGGATGACATCGGAGCCGGCGCAAAGTCCCTGGCCATGGATCACTTGAACCTCATGCCGCCTGGGGCCAAGCTGGACGACGCCGCTGCCATCACGCTTGAAGTCGATGACACGACACATGCCACTTTGCAGGTGGAAAAAGCAACCTTCGTGTGCCTGAGTGACGTGGGGATCGACTCTGGTGGCGACTGCAGCCTGGGCGATGACGCGCCGGTGTCCATTCGGGTGCAGTGGGCACTCGATGACGCGGTCCAGGTTACGCAGACCGGCGGACCCTTGTGCTTGTGATCCTGCGGATCTGTACGGGTGTCGGTCGGACGGAATTCGAATGCGCCGCGTCCCACCCCTGAAGCCTGGGGCCCGCGTGCTGGTATCCTGCAGCACGTACCTTGGATCGAGAGTGGCCATGGGTGGTCCTGTCGCGGTTGTCGGTGCCGCGGTATTCTGTATGTAGAGCTGGCCCCGGGGCCAGTTGAGATCCTGAGATCCGGGGGCTGGACTCCCTGCGGGGTCAGAACATGCCTTTGCCCACGCCGAGCGTCGCCGGAAAAACGCCCGCGCTCCCAGTCGCTGACCTGATCTGTCAGACCAAGACCGTTTTCCCAGGCAGGTCCAGCCGGTCGATCGCGACCAGCTTGGCGCCACGGTCGCGAGCGTGGTCAGCGACGCCGAGGACTCTCCCGAGGAGATTGACAACCTCCTCCCGATCCCCCCAGGATCCTCCTGCCCCTCCATCGCTCGACCCCCGGAGGCGTCATGCCGCTTCTTTTCCCGCTTCTCCCCCAAGGCTGCCCGCGTGTGGGCGACACCGGCGGCTGTGAGTCGACGACCTGGTACGCCGACGCCGACGCCAACGCCGACGCTGACGCCGACGCGCACCAAGGACCTGACTCGCCAGCGCGCTCGCGCCTTGTTTCTCGCTTGACTGGAGACATGCCCGGGAATACCCCCAGCGGGATTGCCGGAAGCGTGGACGCCGGTAAGCACTCGAACCCCGTGGAGACGACATGAAGCGGACCCTGACTGCCATCGGCGCCCTCCTCCTGACTGCCGGCTGCGGCATCAACGAAGACAAGTTCGCTCTGAAGTACGCCGAGCAGACCTGCAGCCTGGCCGAACAGTGCTCCCTGCTCGATCTCTTTGGTGGTACCTACGAAGAATGCGTGACCCTGGTCGAGGCATCTCAGCTCGCCGTGGTCACCAGCTCAGAGTGCGTCTACGACGCCGCCGCTGCCAAGGCATGCATCGACGAATCCAAGGGCGCGACCTGCGACGGTGACACCACCGGCACGGCTACCGCCACCACCACCGCCAGCAGCAGCTCCTGTGACCGGATCTGCGAGTCGGGGCTGAGCGGCGGGGACGACACCGCCACGCAGTAGATCTACGCGCAGTGATCCACACGCGGTGAACTACCGGTGCTGACGTGGTCTCGGCCACGTGTGAACAGCGGCAGCGGCGGCGGCAGCGGCGGCCAGCGCGTCGAGATCGGGTTTTTCCGCTTGGCCCACGACGTGTAGGCCGGCCGCCCGGGCCGCGTTTGCGGTGGTCTCACCAATGACCACGACGGGCACCACGCCGTCTCGGTCCAGACGCGCCCAGGCCCTGGCAGCCGAGGGGCTGGCCAAGGTCACGATATCCGCCCTGGGAAGGGCACCACCCTTGTCCGGCGGCTCGGGCGGCGCCTGCTGATACACAGCCCAGTGCAGCAGGTGCCCAGCACAAAGCGCTCGTGACACGGCCGGGGCCGGACACATTGCACCCACGAACACCGTCGGCTCCAGTTCAGGATCCAGCAGGTCCAGCGCAGATTGCCCACCGCTGGTCCCGACAAGCAGCCCCCGCAGTCCCGCCTGTTCCGCGGCCGCCGCGGTCTTGCTTCCCACCACGACGACCCGCGCCGAGCCGACCCAGTCCACCAGGGCGGGCGCAAAGCGCAAGGCTGAAGCTGAAGTCACGAGCACCTGGGCAGGCTGCGGGCAAGGCGGAAGCTGGGACGTGGCCACCAGGCTCACCAGGGGCAGGTGTGCGGACTCCAGTCCACGCGCCGCCAACAGGTGCGCGAGTGGCTCGGCTTGTTCACGAGTGATCAGCACACGGGTGGCCATACACGCACCGTAGCGCGCGTCGGCGCCGGCCGGTGTTGACACGCCCAAGCAGCAACGGCTATCGGGGGAGTCTGGTCTCATGCTGCCACTGACGGCCCGTCTTCCCCAACCCCTGCTGAACGGATCTCGCGATGCCGACCACACCCCTCGTTCGCGCCCCCCTCGTTGTTCGCGCCCCACTCGTTCGAACTGCGTTCGCCGTGTTCGTCGCCCTGAACAGCGCTGGCTGCGCCATGAGCTACGAAAACTACGCGAATGACGTGGGCGCTGCGTCCTGCACCAAGTTCAGCGAGTGCGACATGCTCGACTTCTTCGGCGGCACCGAAGACTCCTGCCTGAACTACCAGCAGGCCTATCTGCAGGGCGCGGAAGGCGACACGAATGTCTGCCCCAACTACGACAGCAAGTCCGCCAAGGACTGCGTCACCGGCTGGGAAGACCTGACCTGCTCGCAGCTTCAGGACGGTCAGACGCCCGCGGTCTGCGACAGCGTCTGCAGCGCGGGCTCCACCGCGACGGTGCAGTAGCCATGATCATCTGGACCCTCCTCGCGTTCTCTTGCGGCGGCTATCCCCCCGAAGACTTTGCCCTCGACATGGCCGCTGAGACCTGTGCTCTGTACCAGTCCTGCGACTACCTCACGACCTTTGGCTTCGCCTCGGTCGATGACTGCGCCGCCACGGTACAGACCAGCTACGACCCGACGATCATCGACTGTCCGACCTACGACAAGAACCTGGCAACGGACTGCATCGCCGGCGTACAGCAGATGAGCTGCGATGATCTCTACGCCAGCAACTGGCCCCAGGCTTGCGCAGAACGCTGTGGCTACGTCGGGGACGGACAGCTCGGTGACTCGACGGACAGCGGGGGTGGCACGACCACCACCACTTCGAGCCGCTAGTTCCCGTCGGGGGATTGGGCCACTCGATGTCGATCCAAAACAACCAAGGTTACACCTTTATTATGGATGATTGCTTTCCATCTTGATGCAGAGCCTGCTGCATCCAGCTTCTCCGCTGCGGCGAGCGAGTGGGGCGCGAACCTACAAGCTGCAGTCGGTGGGGGAGTCGGCTTGGACTTCTT
>JAADHA010000050.1 GCA_013152105.1 Oligoflexia bacterium
GAGCGTGCTGGGCGAGTCCCTGGAGGATGTGCCGGATGTCGGTGCCGTCGGTGCCGTCGGTACCGTCGGTGCCGTCGGTGCCGCCAGCGCCGCCAGCGCCGCCAGCGCCGCCAGCTTGACTCCGGCTAAATGGATACCCCGGCCCCACCCTCACCTTAAACCAAGCGCCCCCGAAACGGCCCGCCGTTGCGGACCAGGATCGCGCTGGGCAGACCGTTGAGATGCTCCAGCATGCGCTTGGCGATGGCGTCCTCTTCGCCTTGCTGCGGCAGGGGCAGGCCCAAGAAGACCAGGCTGGCATCGCTGGAGGCGTCGACCATCAGGGCGTTGATGGTCTGGCCGGGGTTGCGGACATAGACGTGGACCTGGGCCGCGATGCGGGTCTCTTCCAGCATCCGTACCTGGCTGCTGTGTAGTTCGTCCGCCAGGGGCTGGGTGTCCACGATGCTACAGAGTCGGATCTTCGTGCGACGCCAGCCCTCGGACAGGGTCAGCAGGTGGGCCAGCAAGAGCATCAGGTCGCCGTTGCTCTCCTTGCCCTTCCACCACACGACGATGTCGCCATCCCCCGCCAGTGGACCCCCAGGACCGGGCCGCAGGATCATGGTCGACTTGTCCAGGCGCGCCAGGCGACGGGTGATGCCCAGCAGCCTGGCCAGTCCGGCCTGGTCTGGCGGCCAGCCCAGCAAGACCATATTGCTTTCAAGGCCGCCAAAGCCGTGGGCTTGGGTGATGGTGACGATGCCGCTGGCCAGGTCGGGCACGGCGGTCACCTCGCAGAAGACCAGCAGATCGTGGGAACGCAACAGCTCTTGATTGCGCGCGGCGAGTCTCTCGGCTTGGGTGAGATCGTCCAGGTCGCCTACCAGCATGGTGTTCACGGTGACGATGCCGTGGCCCTGGCTGAAGCGATTGGCCAGGCGGACCGCCGGCAGGGAGCGCGCCAGGTCGGCCGTGAAGACCAGGATGTGGGGACGCCAGTGGCGTGGGTCATAGGCCGAGGTGCGCAGGCGCAGCATCACGAAGCGCGCCAGGGCGTACCACACGCCCGCTCGGACATCGCCCCAGGCCCCCTTCATGGCCCGGCGGCTCAGGTACCACCAGATCATGGCTTCGATCGTCACGGCCGCGACGAAGGCGGTCGGGTTGATGGCCCACATGGCCACAAAGCAACCGAAGGCCCCCAACATGGAGACCCACCAGGGCGTGCGGATCCGAGGCCGAAACGACGTGTCCTTGACCAGGTCTTCCAGCCCGGCCGCCAGGTTGAGCATGCCGTAGGTGGTCAGGAAGAACATGGTGACGACCGCCGCGACCACGTTGAGGTTGCCCAGCGCGACCGCCAGCAGAGCCAGCCCGCCCGAGATGCGCAGGGCCAGGACCGGCTCATTGCTGATCGGGTCGGTTCGAGACAGGCTGGCCGGGAGCAGGCCGTCAGAGGCCAGGGCCTGCAAGGTTCGCGGCGCGGTCAGGATGCTGCCGACGGCGCTGCTGAAGATGGCGCCCCACAAGCCGGGTAGAACCAGCACACCCAGCCACGCGGCCTTGGTCCAGATCAGCGGATCAGACCGCAGCGTGAGGGGGTCCGCCACGCGGGCCAGGGCCAGGGGCACCACCAGGTACACGAGCAGCCCGACCAGGACGGCCGCGATCACGCCACGCGGGATGCTGCGACCGGGGTCCTTGAGGTCACCCGAGAGACCCACACCGGCCAGGACGCCGGTCACGGCGGGAAAGAACACCGCGAACACCGTCCAGAAGCCACCATCCACCCACGGGCCGAGGGGCTGGGCGTGGACCGTGCTCCAGTCCACACCCAAGAACAGCGAAGCCAGCGAGAGCACGATGAGGCCCAGGATCGGGAGCTGCAACCGCAGGGCGAAGCGGGTACTGCGAGCGGCGACGAGCACGACCAGTATGACGAAGATCCCCGCCAGGAGCTGGACCGGCGCATCCGGCCACAGGATCCGCATGCTCTCGGCCAGGCCAAAGCTGTACAGGGTCAGCGACAAGGCCTGGGACAGGTACAGGGGGATCCCCAGCGCGCCGCCGATCTCCAGCCCCATGCACCGGCTGATCAGCCAATAGGCGCCGCCCGCCCCGACCCGCATATTCGTCGAGAGCGTGGAGAGGGACAGCGCGGTGACCAGCGTGATCGCGTTGGCCAGCAGCACGACGGCGATGGTCCCCAGGACACCGGCGTTGCCGACGACCCAGCCGACCCGCAGGTACATGATGACGCCCAGGATCGTGAGGATCGTGGGCGTGAACACGCCGAGGAAGGTGCCAAAACCGTTGCCTTGACCGTTGCCTTGACCGTTGCCTTGACCGTTGCCTTGATCACTGCCCTGCTGCGGGTCCGCGTTGGCGGAAGCGGCGCTGTCGGCGGACATGGAAGACCTGGGTCCAGGAGACCGGCGAACAGCTTAGCAGCCGGTGTCGCCGCGCACGGTGTCGAGCAGCGCTTCGCCATAGCGCCGGTAGCGTTGCTTGCCCATCCCGTGAACCGCCAACATGGCCTGGTGGTTGGTCGATCGGTTCGATCGCTGAGCCGAAAGATCATGGCGATCATGCTGGCGCCGAAGGGTCGGCCCATCCGGGCCACGCAGGCGAGCGTCTTGTGCGCCACCAGTTCTTGATCACGTCGGACAAAAACTGTCCGCGTTACCAGTCCAGGCCCGTCAGGGGGTTGCCGTGGTCCCAGTCCAGGAACCAGCCGCCGGTGCTGCGGTACCAGGTCTGCACCACTGTGCTCGTGGTCAGGATCTGCGCAGGCAGCGTGTAGCCCTGGGTGCGCATCGTGACGGTGCCCAGGCGCACCCGACCATCGACTGGTGGATCCAGCAGATCGCCCAGCTCGACATCCGCCAGCGACGCTTCCGTGACGCGCGTCTCGGCCACCATTCGCTCGGCCTCGATCGACCACTTGCGTCGAACCGTGGGGTCCTCGATATAGCTGGAAGCACCGGCCGCGTCCTGCCACTGAACGGCGCGCCAGAAGTCCTCGGCCCGCGTAGAAAGGTCGGCCAGTTCACGGTTGTCTCCCCGCTCGGCCAGCTTGTCATGGGCACAGCCGAGCAGGCTCAGCAGGGACAGGGCATGGATTAGCATCACCACTCCACTTGGCGGACGAGTCTACAATGCCGCAGATGTTCCGCACCGTCCTGCTCTCTGTCAGCCTGGCCCTGTCGGGGGGGTGCGTGAAGCACGTCCAGATCACCTCCGATCCGCCTGGGGCCATGGTCCGCAAGGGTCGCCGCAGTCTGGGCGCGACGCCGATCATGATCACCGTCTTGGCCGTGCCCTTCCTGCGCCAGCCGGTGCATGTGGGCTTGGCGGGCTACCGCGGCCAGGACATCTACATTGGGCGCAACCTGGGTCTGTGGCGTGGGCGCACGACGCATGAGGTCATCTTGATCCGCGCCCACGGACCCAGCGGAACCTGGGGCCCCGATGATGCCGGAGATCAGTAGGCCCTCGCGGCGTCGACCAGCATCTGGTAGGGCCACAGCCCGTTGTTGAGCAGCTCGGGATGCCACTGCACACCCATGGCCAGGGGGTGGCCCAAGAGGACCGCCGCCTCGATGACGCCATCGGGGGCGCGACCGCAAACCCGCAGATCGCCCGGATCATCGACCGCCTGGTGGTGGGTGGAATTCACCGCAGTTTGCCCCTCGACCGCCGCGAGTGGGCCTGTCAGCGAGACTGGATGCCAGCCCTGAACCGGGTCCGTCGGCTGTTCATGCTCCAGTGCGCCGGGCACCTGTGAAGCGATGTCCTGCAGCAGGCTTCCACCCGCCGCAACCGCCAGCGCTTGCAGCCCCCCACAGATGCCCAGGATCGGCACACCCTTGCGCAGGCAGGCCGCGCACAGGGCCAGCTCCAGGTCCGTCCGGTCATCGTCGACACGGTCAAGTCGAGCCGCGGCTTCCTGGCCATAGTGGCGCGGGTGGATGTCGAAGGCGCCGCCGGTCACCACCACACCAGACACACAGCACAGCAGCGCCGCGATGTCCGAGGGATCAAGGGGAAGCGGTGGCAGCAGCAGCGGCAGCCCACCACAGACGCGCACCGCGTCGACGACCGCCTGCTTCAGCACGAGCTCTGGACGCGCCGGGCGGACTCGGGTCGAGCGAGGAGCGGGGTCCAGGGCACGGCGGTCGATGGTCACCAGGATCGGGAGAGGAGACACCGCGCCATCCTACCTGCCGCGATGCACAGCCCAGTGCAGTGCAGCGCAGCGCCCACCCAAGATCAGGTGAAGATCACCTGCGCACCGTCCGCCATGTCATAGAAGTCGCCGACCGTGATGACGGCCGTGACTTGCTTGACCAAGTCCTTTTCTTCGCGCCCGAACATCTCCATGGCGAGCTGGCAGGCGTAGAGTTTGGCGCCGGCCCCGTCGAGAATGTCCAGCATCTCGCGGACATCGGGCAGGTCCAGCTCTTCCATTTTCTTCTTCATCATGCTGGCCGCAATGCTCTCGAAGCCCGGCAGGCCGGACAACACGGTCGGCACGGGACTGGACGGATTGCCCGCCATGTTCACGTGCAGGTGGTCGACCTTGCTCTCGGTGATCGCGTCGAGACCGTAGAAGGTGAAGAAGACGAAGGCGTCGATCCCGGACATGCGGGCGCCATTGGCCAGGATCAGCGCGGGATAGACTTCGTCGAGGCCCCCCTTGCTGCAGATGATGGCGACTTTGCGTTGGTCCATGTCGAACTCCTGGAGATGGTGCGCGCGCCCGGAACTTCCGGGCGGCGACACTAAATGCAGCCAACCGGCTTGGGGATGCCCGCGATGCGTGCGATGGTCTTGCCCGGCGCCTTGGGAAAGGCGGTGTAGATGGCGCGGGTCTCGATGCCCATTCCCTTGGTGATCTTGCGGATATTGGGCGCGGCCCCGGACGAGAGGAAGCTGTCCCGCGCGAAGCTCACCATCGCCCAGGCGTCTTGAGTGAGCTCGACTCCTTCGGCTGCCGCCACCAGCTCGGCGAATTCTCGCGTCCACTGGCTTGGGTCGGCGAGGAAGCCCTGGGCGTCGAGCGCGACCCCGTTGATGGTCTTGGCCGCCTGGGCGACGGTGGGAGAGGCCGCGGCAGGCTGGGGAGCGGTGGGCTCGGCAGGCGCGGTGCGGACCGCTCGGCGGCTGGGGGCCAGACGGCTGGCCAGGCGCGCGTCCAGTCCGGTCGAGACCCCGGCGCGACGTGTGCGAGGTCGATCACGGGTCCGCCCCGTGCTGGACGCCTGCCCGCTGGTCACCCGTCCGATCTGCCGCAAGAGCTGGAGGCCGACCGCCATGCCGCGCTGGACTTCTTCCTCGCGGCTGGCGGAGATGGCCTTGAAGACGCTGACCGGCGCAATCTCGTTGGCTGTGTTGAGCACATCGGCCGCCTGGTCCGCGATGGCCAGGGCCTGGGGCTGGGTCATTCCGCGCACCACCTCCAGGATCCCCACCATATTGTCGGCCAGGTCTTGGAAGTCGTCGGGTTGGTAGCTGCCGACCACGTTGTCCATGGCCTGCTTCATGGCCTTGACCAGACTGACGTAGCCCTTGGCCTCGATCGCATCGAGGTGGATCCCCGCGACGCGCATGGCCTCGCGAGCGATGGGCATGCCCTCGTCCACCAGCTCTTCCATGCGGCGCTGGCGTGCGGAGAGGTAGTCCAGCTCGGACATCATGCGGTCCAGCTTGGACTCCATCCGGGCGAGCTGCTCGGCCAACTGGGGGGCACTGCTGTCAGAAACACTGCTGTCAGAAACACCGTTTACAGTGGAACTACGCGGCGTAGTGGTTGGATTGTTCATGGTCACACCCTCTTGCCAGACATGGTCATTTTGTGTTCCAGGGGCATCTCTTCGCCTCGGACCAGGACGTTCCAGTAGATCCACCGAAAACCGAGCTTGCCCCAGTGGTTGATGTGGGATTCGCTCAACAGGTCGAAGGGCCCGACGACCGGCAGGGGGAATTTCCCGGGCAGAGGCTCGGTGTCGTAGTTGAAGTCGATGAGCAGGGCCTTGCCGTGGCCGGTCTCGATGAAGCAGTTGGCGTGGCCGTCGAAGTCGGGTTGCAAGGGCTCGTGGCGCAGGTGGCGCAGGATGTTCTCGGTGAGCACCTCGGCCTGGAAGTGCGCCACGCTGCCGGCCTTGCTGGTGGGCAGGTCGGCGGCGTCACCGATGACGAAGACGTCGGGGTAGTCGCGGCTTTGCAGGGTGTGCTTGTCGGTCGGCACGAAGCCGAGGTCATTGCCCAGCTTGCTGTTCTGGATGGCCTCGGCGCCCGCGTGCAGGGGCACGCAGACCAGCAGGTCGTAGTCCAGGGTGCGGCCGTCATAGGCTTCGATTGTCCGCGAGGATCCAGTGACCTTGGCCAGGTTGAACTCGGTGACGACCTCGATGCCGCGCTGTTCCAGGATCTGCCCCAGGGCGGCCGAGGCCCGAGGCTTGGTGAAGGCGGCGTCGAGGGGTGTGGCGTAGACGATGCGGACATCGTCTCGTATTCCTCGCTCCTTGAAGAAGGCGTCGGCCAGGAAGAGGAATTCGAGTGGCGCAACGGGACACTTGATCGGCATGTCGACGACGTTGACGATCAGGGTGCCACCCTTCCACCAGATGAGCTTGTCGTGGAGCGCCTTGGCGCCCGCCATCGAGTAGAAGTCGAAGGCGGTGTCAAACCAGCCCGTTCCGGTCAGGCCCTGGGTCTCCTCGGGCACGATGCGGGTCCCCGTGGCGACGATGAGCAGGTCGTAGCTGAGGGTCTCATCGGTAGTCAGGGTGACGGTCCGGGCTTCGGGGTCCACGGCCTTGAAACCCTGGCCGTGGTAGGTCGCCTGGGCGGGCAGCAGCGCGGCGCGAGGCCGTACCAGATCGTCGGGCTCGTACATGCCGAAGGGGACGAAGAGCAGGCCGGGCTGGTAGATGTGGTGCTCATCGCGGTCCACCAGCGTGATCTGCCACTGGGTCGGATCGAGGACCTTGGTGAGCTTGTGGGCCATCATGGTGCCGGCGGTGCCGGCGCCGAGAATCACG